>CAIMUP010000059.1 GCA_903844645.1 uncultured Bacteroidota bacterium | reverse complement strand
GACCGGAGTTAAAGGTGGGATGACCGGAGTTAAAGGTGGGATGACCGGAGTTAAAGGTGGGATGACAGGAGTTAAAGGTGGGATGACCGGAGTTAAAGGTGGGATGACTAGAGTTAAAGGTGGGATGACCGGAGTTAAAGGTGGGATGATCGGAGTTAAAGGTGGGATGACCGGAGTGTCTATTCCGGAACGAAAAGTGTCTCCTCCGGTCCGATTTTGAGTGTAAAACACGGGAAAAAGGAGGAATCCGTAACCCTGATTCATTAGTTATTCCCAAAAAATTCCTACTTTTGCCATTCAATAATGAATATTATTTAGGATGAAAAAGATTTACCTCCTATTAACGATTACACTATTAACCATTAACGCATATTGCCAGAAGCAAGGAAATATCTGGTATTTTGCTGATTCTTCGGGAATAGATTTCTCAAGTGGAAGTCCTGTTGTGCTTACAAATGGAAATCTTCATCTTCCTGGTCTTGGAACAGAAGGGACAGCCACAATTAGTGATAGTGCTGGTCATCTTTTATTTTATGCCAATGCTGAACAGGTTTGGAATAGAAATATGCAGTTTATGCCAAATGGAAGTGGATTATTAGGAGGGAGGTCATCAACTCAAGGTGCTTTCATTATTCCTAAACCTGGAAGCAGCAGGTATTTTTATCTTTTCACTACCGATCAATTTCAAAACAATCTCCAAAAGGGTTTAAGATATAATATCATTGATATGTGTCTTGATAATGGCTTGGGAGATGTTATGGCTAATGAAAAAAACATTCTTTTATTAGATACTGTCGCAGAGAAAATGGCTGGTACTAATCATGCCAATGGAACAGATATTTGGTTAGTAACGCATAAATATTTTTCGGATGCTTTTTATGCTTATCGAATTACTGCAAATGGAATTACGGATACCGTAATTACACATATCGGAACTTATGAACCTAATCAGCCAAATAATTATGGTGCTGCAATCGGGCAGATGAAGATTTCGCCAGATGGCAGTAAACTGGCATTGGTTTTTTCTAATACCACCCCCAGTGTTGCAGAACTTTATGATTTTAATAATACAACGGGGGTAGTTTCAAATGTTGTAAATTTACCAACTGATGATTATGAATATGGAGTTTCTTTTTCTCCTGATAACTCTAAGCTTTATATTTCTACACTTACTAATGAGTTAATAAATCAATACGATTCACTTACTTCAAGCGCATCAACAATCATTGCTACCAAAACTTTAATTGCAAACTCCTTTCAATTTGGTGGTATGCAATTAGGTCCTGATGGTAAAATTTATTTGGTAGATTTTCAACACATGGATGTAATTAATAACCCGAATTTGCCTGGACTTTCATGCAACTTTGTACATTATGCTTTCACTTTAGGTGGACGTCATTCAGATTATGGGATAACTAATTTTATTGATAGTTATCATTATCACAATGGAGTTTTAATTAATGTTCCTCCGACAAGTGCATTCGTTGCCGACACCTTAACAGGCTGCAATCCTGTGACCGTTAATTTTACAAATAACAGCGTTAATGGAAGTTCATTTCTCTGGTATTTTGGTGATGGGGATTCGAGTACTCTTTTTAATCCAACTCATACTTACACTGATAGTGGAACTTTTATTGTTAGTCTTATTGCATATTCAAGTTGTGGTGGTTCAGATACATTTTTGTTTAATTCAATTCATGTTGTTGGTCAGTCTTTACCCCATGCCTCCTTCACCGTTGACACCCTCTCCGGCTGCAAACCTTTGATAGTTCATCTCACCAATACCAGCACCAATGCAACTTCCTATTGGTGGCATTTCAGCGAAGGAGGCACCAGTACTTTGTTTAATCCTGTGCATTCTTATAGTCATTCTGGCACTTATACTATTACCCTCGTAGCTTATGATTCCACTGCTTGCGGAATATTTACGGATACTTCTGTTCAGACATTTTATTACACCGTTTTTCTTCCGCCAACCATCCCCACCATCTCCCAGCAAGGCGATACCCTCACATCAAGCCTCGCCTATCAATATCAATGGTACAAAGACAACACCATCCTCCCCAATGATACCAATCAACTACTCACCATCCCCGGCACAGGCTGCTACCACGTCGAAATAACAGATACCAACGGCTGCAAATCTAAATCCGATTCTATCTGTTTTTCTTTTGCCGGTATTAATGAAATCACCCCCAATCAATCCATTATCCTCTTCCCCAACCCCAATAACGGCACCTTCACCCTCCACTCCTCGCTCCCCATCCTCCACTCCCAATTAATAATAACCGATCTATTAGGAAGAATACAACACTCCTTTAATATAGACAAACTCTCCACCTCTAATTCCACCTTCACAATCCCCCTCTCCAACGGCATGTATTTCTATCAACTAATAACCCCCAAACAAACCCTCCAAGGAAAGTTCATCATAGCCCGATAAACCAAAACTCCTACCCATATTTCACACCAAATTTCCCCTCAAACATCATACCTCAACTTTCACATTTTCCCCTTTTCCACCCCAAAAAATAACAAAAAACACCTTTCAAAACCCCCACCCAAAAATATTTTCAAAATAAATGAAAATAATTTGCCCCTCTCTTAATACTTCAATAACAATACTTTAGCAGCAATGATAATAATAAAAAGACCCATAATACCAAATAATAATGAAATAATGTTTTGCCATTACAATTTGTTTTTATATTTTTGCAGCCCTAAAAAAATTAGGGGTTGCTAAACGAAGCAACAAAAATTGAATGCCGATGTAGCTCAGTTGGCCAGAGCTACTGATTTGTAATCAGTGGGTCGGCGGTTCGAATCCGTCCATCGGCTCGGTTCTTTAAAAGTTTGAATAAAATTCGGTTTAGAAGGGGAGATTCCAGAGCGGCCAAATGGGACAGACTGTAAATCTGTTGTCTTATGACTTCGAAGGTTCGAATCCTTCTCTCCCCACAAGGGATTTAAAACGAATGGTGCTTGTTCATCAAATGACAATTGAGAGCAAAAAGCGGAAGTAGCTCATTTGGTAGAGCATCAGCCTTCCAAGCTGAGGGTGGCCGGTTCGAGCCCGGTCTTCCGCTCAAATTGAAAGTTGATGACAGGACAAGCCGACGTAGCTCAGTTGGTAGAGTACGTCCTTGGTAAGGACGGGGTCACGGGTTCAAGTCCCGTCGTTGGCTCTGAAAAGTAAAAATGTAAAGTAAAAAATGTTAAATAAAATAAATTGTATAAAAACTTAATAAAATAAATTGCTATGGCTAAAGAAAAATTTGATCGTTCGAAACCCCACGTCAACATCGGCACAATAGGCCACGTTGATCATGGTAAAACTACATTAACTGCTGCTATCACTACGGTGTTGGCATCTAAAGGTCTTGCTGAAACAAGGTCTTTCGACTCTATTGATAATGCGCCAGAGGAAAAGGCGCGTGGTATAACAATTAATACCGCTCACGTTGAGTATTCTACTGAAAATCGTCACTATGCTCACGTTGACTGTCCTGGTCACGCTGACTATGTGAAGAACATGGTTACCGGTGCTGCCCAAATGGACGGTGCTATTTTAGTTGTTGCTGCTACCGATGGTCCTATGCCTCAAACTCGTGAGCACATTCTTTTGGCTCGTCAGGTCGGTGTGCCTAAGATTGTTGTATTCATGAACAAAGTGGACATGGTTGATGATGAAGAAATCCTTGACCTTGTTGAAATGGAAATTCGTGAACTGTTGACATTCTATGAATTTGACGGTGATAATATTCCAATCATCCGCGGTTCTGCTCTGGGTGGATTGAATAACGATCCTAAATGGGTTCCAAAGATCATTGAATTAATGGCTGCTGTGGATTCTTATATTCCTATTCCTGCTCGTTTGGTTGATCTTCCATTCTTGATGCCAGTTGAGGACGTGTTCTCCATCACTGGTCGTGGAACCGTTGCTACTGGTAGAATTGAAAGAGGTGTTATCAATTCGGGTGATGATGTAGATATTATAGGAATGATTCCTGAAAAATTAAAATCTACAGTAACTGGCGTTGAAATGTTCCGTAAGATTTTGGATAGGGGAGAAGCTGGTGATAATGTTGGATTACTTTTAAGAGGTATTGATAAGGCTGCTATCCGTAGAGGAATGGTTGTTGCAAAACCAAATTCAATTACTCCTCACACCGAGTTCACCGCTGAAATCTATGTATTAACAAAAGAAGAAGGAGGTCGTCACACACCATTCCATCAAAAATATCGTCCTCAATTTTATTTGAGAACAACTGATGTTACAGGTGAAATTACTTTGCCAGAAGGAAGAGAAATGGTAATGCCAGGTGATAACGTTTCAATTATAGTTAAGTTGATCCAGCCTGTTGCTATGGAGAAAGGCTTACGTTTCGCTATCCGTGAAGGTGGTAGAACTGTAGGTGCTGGAAAGGTAGTTGACATTATTAAATAATTTGAAGATATGGAGGTTTGAATCCCGTAAATGCGGGATTCAAACTACTCTTCAAATTGGAATACGGGTGTAGCTCAATTGGTAGAGTAGTGGTCTCCAAAACCATTGGCTGGGAGTTCGAGTCTCTCCACCCGTGCGAGGAAAGGATGAGTAAGGTTGAAATGAATTAAAACAAAAT
>CAIMUP010000058.1 GCA_903844645.1 uncultured Bacteroidota bacterium | reverse complement strand
GTTTTGAGTGCTCACTCAAAGGTTTTGGCTAATCACTCAAAGGTTTTGAGTAATTACTCAAAAGTTTTGGCTAATCACTCAGAGGTTTTGAGTAATTACTCAAAAGTTTTGGCTAATCACTCAAAAGTTTTGAGCATATCAAATAAAAAATATTTGGTACCAAAAAAATTTTATTTGATACCAATTATTTTTCTTCTAATGGGATAGAAAAAGCTATTTTCTCGTTGAATTATCGGGTTTGGGATTGGATTTTTCATCGTTTTATGCGTGCATCCGCTTTGGCGGTGCAGCAATAAAACGATGAAGAAGTTTAAGGTTTAAAGTCTAAGGTTTAAGGTTATTGAACGACAACCAAAACCTTAAACTTTAATCCTTAAACCTTAAACCACCTTGAGAATGCGTATCTTTGCGCCCGTAAATAAAAAATAATAGATTAAAATGATTTCATTTAAAGAATTGGGTGTCGGAGAAGAGTTGGTCAAAGCTATCACCGAGTTGGGCTTTGATACGCCGACCCCCATACAGGAACAGGCGATCCCTGAACTGTTAAAACCAGGAAGCCGCGATTTGATCGGCTTGGCGCAAACGGGCACCGGCAAAACTGCTGCCTTCGGATTGCCTTTGCTGCAGGCATTGGACTTCCAGAAAAAGAAACCACAGGCGTTGATTTTGTCACCGACTCGCGAACTGTGTATGCAAATTACAGGTGATTTGCAGTCGTATTCCAAGTATCTGCCTAACGTGGGTATCGTGGCTGTATATGGCGGCGCGAGTATCCAGACGCAGATTGCGCAGATAAAGAAAGGGGTGCAGATTGTGGTGGCTACTCCGGGTCGTTTGTTGGATTTGATTGACCGTCGGGCGGTGGATATTTCGCAGGTGGAATATTTGGTTCTTGATGAGGCTGATGAAATGTTGAACATGGGTTTCAGGGAGGATATTGATTCTATTTTGTCGAATACGCCGGAGGAGAAAAAGGTGTGGTTGTTTTCTGCGACGATGCCGAGCGAGGTTCGGAATATCTCGAAGAATTACATGACTGATCCTTTCGAATTGACGGTCGGGAAGAAGAATACCGGTGCCGAAAATATCGAGCATATTTATTATGTTGTGCATGCTCGCGATAAATATCGGGCTTTGAAACGGTTGGTGGATTTTAATCCTGATATCTTTGGAATTGTATTTTGCCGGACGAAGTTGGAGTCGCAGGAAGTTGCGGAGAACTTGATTAAGGATGGCTATAATGCCGATGCTTTGCATGGCGATTTGAGTCAGCAGCAGCGGGATAAAGTCATGAAGCGATTCCGTGATAAGTCATTGCAGTTGCTGATTGCTACCGATGTGGCGGCTCGCGGAATTGATGTTGATAATGTGACGCATGTTATTAATTATGATTTGCCGGATGAATTAGAAAGTTATACACATCGAAGCGGACGGACTGCCAGAGCGGGCAAGTCGGGAGTTTCGATTGCCATCATTAACATGAAAGAGACCGGGAAGATTCGTCATATCGAGAAACAAATTAATAAGAAGTTTGTTGCCGGGAAGATTCCTGATGGCGTTGAAGTTTGTGAGAAGCAGTTGTTTAATTTGATAAATAAAGTTCACAAGGTCGAGGTGAATGAAAAAGAGATTGAGAAATATTTGCCAGGGATTTTTGAAGAATTGAAAGATCTGGATAAGGAGGAATTAATCAAACGATTTGCTTCGATTGAGTTTAATCGTTTTCTGGAATATTATCGCAATGCGCCGGATATTAATGTTGATCTTGACAGAAGAAATACCAGTAACGAGGAAAGCTTTAGAAAAGGTTCGACGGTCTTCTTGAATCTCGGTTCTATGGATGGATTTGATAAGGGAAGCATGTTGAAATATTTCTGTTCCATCACTGATATTAAGGGCGAAGTAGTTGGCAGGATTGAAGTGAAGGGAGTTTATTCTTTCATTGATGTGGAACCGGAAGTTATTGATCAGGCTCTGGAGGCATTCCAAGGGGAAGTTTATAGAGGACGACCAGTTCGTGCAGATAAATCCGGTAGCCAAGGTGGCGGTGGAAGCAGAAACAGAGGTGGTGGAGGAGGTCGCAAGGATTGGGGAAGCGGTGGGAATAATTCTCACTCACGCGGCTTCCATTCCAAGGAAAAGTCCGGCAGAAGTTATTCATCTGATAAGCCAAGTTATAACAAACGGGAATCTGGTGGATCTGGAGGTTCTGGTTATAGTAAAAGAGATTCTGGTGGAGGATCTGGATATAGCAAGCGTGATTCGGGAGGTTCAAACTTTAAGAAGGATTCTCCAAAACCAAGCTATTCCAAGCCAGCTTCATCGGATACCGGTAAGCCAAAGAGGAAGCGCAAAGAGTGGTAGTTTTTAAACTCCATTGAAATAAAAAGAGAGCGATACAATTTGTATCGCTCTTTTTGTTTGATCATCTTTTGATATTATTTATTCACAGCAAACTTGCCTTTAGCAACCGTTTTATTATTAGCAACTACTGCCCAGAAGTAGATACCATCGCTTAATGGAATGGTAATGGTTTCGGTTGCTTTTGAATTTTTGAAAGTTTGTGAATAGACTGTTCTTCCCAGCACATCTGTAATTAATAATTGAGAGTTGAGAAGGGGGAGGGGAGAATGGATGGTGAAGGTGCCTTTGTTGGGACTGGGGTAGAGGGAGATTTCTGTTTTATTCAGAGTGGGTTCTATAATGCCAATAGTATAATCACAATAGGGTACTCCGGGGGTTAATACAGAATAGGATAATCCTGAACTATCAAAATAACATCGAAAAGGACCCCATACAATATAATCAATAAGGCAATTAGCGAATGGAAACATGGTTATATCGTAGCCGATAGTTTTGGTTAAAACCACTTGAGTAATTGGTAAAATTGCAGTATAATAGTGAGATGTTAAATACCAAACCGGTAAGGTATCAACCCCAATAATTCTTTGACCCAGACTATCTACATGAAAGTAGCTTGAATCGCTGCATGAGGCAGTATCTCTTGCAAAATTCCAAGTATCGCCAACCTGTGCCGAATAATTTGCATAAATCCAAAACCGATTATTCATCCAATAAAAAACCGTATCATTACTTTGATAGGTAAAAGTATTACTATGTTCCGTTATCCAAACGTTCAATTGCCAATTAAATACATGAAAGGTTTCATAAATATTATCACATAATTTACCTCCTACCAAGGTATCTCCTATTTTCTCAAATTTATCATAACCATCAACGGGGTATGGAATATAGCTATAATGTGCGGTATAATACCAAGTAGCCCCAGCCCGTGCCCAAGATTGGCTGTATCCATTAATCGTTAATACCATGACAGTTAATAATAGAAGTGCGTTTTTCATCAGCGTAGTTTTTATTTTATTAGGGCAAAATTAGGAAAAAGGAAATCATTCCCGCAATTGTCATTTTGAGAAACTCCTCTTTTATAGACCTGAAAACCTCCTTTTATAACGAGAAAATCTGCCCAGTCGAAGATTAAAGTGTAAATGATTTAAGTCTGGGCGTAAATGATTTAAGTCTGGGTGTAAATGATTTAAGTCCGAGTGTAAATGATTTAAGTCGGCGTGTAAATGATTTAAATCTTGTGGTAGTATGATTTAAGTCCGGGTGTAAATGATTTAAGTCCGGGCGTAAATGATTTAAATCTTGTGGTAGTATGATTTAAGGAAGGGCGTAAATGATTTAAGGTGGCTACAAAATGGTCTTGCATGGAAGGTTTTAAATGAACCTTACTAAAGTTTTTTCATCGTCATGTGATACCATCCGCTTTTCGCGGTGGTGCAACATGACGATGATTAAGTTTAAGGTTTAAAGTCTAAGGTTTAAGGTTTTGTGACGTATCCAAAACCTTAAACCTTAGACTTTAAACCTTAAACGCTACAGGTTTTCGGCGCGCATCTGGGGGAAGAAGAGGACGTCTTGGATGGAGGCGGAGTTGGTCATGATCATGGAGAGGCGGTCTATGCCGATGCCGACGCCTGCCGTGGGTGGTAAGCCGAATTCGATGGCGCGGAGGAAATCTTCGTCGAGCATCATGGCTTCTTCGTCGCCGCGGATGCCGAGTTCGAGTTGTTCTTCGAAGCGGCGGCGTTGCTCGATGGGGTCGTTGAGTTCGGAGAAGGCGTTGCAGATTTCTTTGCCATTGCAGATGCCTTCGAAGCGTTCGACTAAGCCGGGCATGGTGCGGTGTTTCTTGGCTAAGGGTGACATCTCGACGGGGTAGTCGGTGATGAAGGTGGGTTGGATTAATTTGGCTTCGCAGGTTTCGCCGAAGATTTCGTCTATGATTTTGCCTCTGCCCATCGTTGCATCTACTTGGATGCCGAGGTTGGTGGCGGCTTCTGCCATTGTTTTTTCATCCATTTCGGAGATGTCTATGCCGGTGAAATGGAGGATGGCTTCGTACATGGAATAGCGTTTCCAGGGGCGTTGGAAGTCTATGATGTTGTCGCCTACCTGGACTTTTGTGGTGCCGTGGAGGTCCATGGCTACGCGTTCGACCATTTCTTCGACGGTGTCCATCATCCAGTTGTAATCTTTGTAGGCTACGTAGAGTTCCATTTGGGTGAATTCAGGGTTATGGAAGCGGCTCATGCCTTCGTTGCGGAAGTCTTTGGCGAATTCATAGACGCCATCGAAACCGCCTACTATCAGGCGTTTCAGGTAGAGTTCGTTGGCTATGCGGAGATACAAAGTCATGTCTAATGTGTTGTGATGTGTCTTGAATGGGCGCGCCATTGCACCGCCATAGAGGGGCTGGAGGATGGGCGTTTCTACTTCGAGATAGCCTTTTTGATTGAGGTAGGAACGCATGGAATTGGTGAGTTGGGTGCGCTTGATGAAGGTATCTTTTACCTGATGATTGACGATTAAATCAAGATAACGCTGACGATAACGTTGTTCGGGATTGGAGAAGGCATCAAATACTTCGCCTTCTTTTTCTTTCACTACCGGAAGTGGACGGAGGGTTTTGCAGAGGAGTTTATATTCTGTAACATGGATGGTGATTTCGCCTGTTTGAGTGATGAAGACGAAGCCTTTTATGCCGATGATATCACCGATGTCGAGGTACTTTTTGAAGACGGTATTATACATCGTTTTATCTTCGCCAGGGCAGATGTCATCGCGCTTGAAGTATAATTGAATTTTGCCTGTGGAATCCTGCAATTCGGCAAAGGAGGCATTGCCCATGATGCGGCGAGTCATGATCCTGCCGGCAATGCTGATGTTTTGATAGTCGCCTTTTTCGCGTTCAAAGTTTTTGTGGATATTGGCTGCGGAAACGTTTACTTCGAATAATTCCGGAGGATAAGGGTTGATGCCGAGTTTAATGATTTCGTTCAGAGAATTGCGTCTGATAACTTCTTGTTCTGATAATTCGTGGCTCATTTTGGTATTTAATTAGGGGGCAAAGATAGAAAAGGTTGGGTAGAGAATATAACTATATTATAGTTTATCCGTAAGAAGGCCATTTGAAATAAAACCTGATTCAAACAATATATCATCTATCTTGAAGTCTATAAACATCCTTCTTTTTTTCCTTCTCTTTTCAACGATGCAGGATGCGTCTGCCCAAGAGAAACCTTTTAAGCCTGGCGACTTGGTATTCGGTCCATGTTCTGGGTTTGGCGGGGAGATGGATGTGCATTACTACGACCATATGTCGCCGTTGCGAGGTTTCGCTATAAATTATGGTTTGCCGTACAAAATGGATTCCGGGTTTTTCAGCGTAGGTTTAATGGTCGGGTTGCGAAATTGCGATAAATATTACATCTATCCAATAAGCATCTTCGGAACTAAATACTTTTATGATCGTCATTGGTCTTGGGTAACATTTTCAACAAGAGTCGCTTACCATATTGATCTACTTCACGTGGCTAATTTAGATACTTATGTAGGTACAATCGCTTCTTATTCGACAGTTAAAATAACATATACAGACAACCTTTGGACCGATCCGACAAAGCGGGGATACCCTTATCCATTGAAGTTTAAGAACTTCATAAAGTACGGCATTATGCTGGGAGCGCGATACGATATTTACAAATCGTTCGGGGTATTCGGAGAAGCCAGTACGGGCATTACATGGTTGACGGTCGGGGCTTCATATAAGTATTAAACGGACTTATATTACTAAACAACCCGCTCTTATTCTTTACTTTCCGATTTCTATTTTCGCCCCCAGTAATTATACAACGAAACGTGCCATCATGAAAATCATAAAACCTCTTACTATTCTCCTTTTCTTATTCACTGTGACGAATGTCCGGTCGCAGGAAAAACCTTTCAAAGCTGGTGATGTTATCATCGGTCCTTGTATGGGAATGGGCGGTATTATGGATGTTCATTTCTATTCCAAGATGACTCCTCTTTACGGCATCGCTTTGGATGTTGCCCTTCCTATTCAGATGGACTCAGGCTTCTGGGGCTTAGGCTTTATTGCTGGTATTCGGTCTGTTGAGGACTATCATATTTACCCTATTAGTACGCCCTCGCATCGGTATTATTACGATAGGAAGTGGGATTATACTTCCATTGCGACGCGTATTACATATCGGATTGATCTGCTCGGTGTGCCAGATTTAGACACTTATGTGGGCGGAATATTCTCATATAATCTCGTCAAAATAACGTGGGAAGACAATCTTTATACTGATCCGAAACAATTCGGTTATCCCTACCCGCTTGATTTCAAATCCTTCTATAAATTAGGGATTATGCTCGGGGCGCGATACGATATTATCAAACAACTCGGCATCTTTACCGAGGTCTCGGTTGGCATTACCAATATTACGTTTGGCATTGCTGCGAAACTTTAGAAGGATATTATTGAATAAATTTTTCCTATTTTTGTCCCCTCAAAACATTTTAATAACACGATGATGGACAAAATTAAACGAATAATAGTTATTCTTTTTCTTCTCGCTACTTTCAGCGCGAAGGCACAGCACAAACCCTTTGATGGCGGCGATATGGTACTCGGGGTATTCCAAGCTACGGGTGGAAAAATGGTCGTTTCGAACTTCGATTATATCTCTCCTGTCAAAGGTATTGTTTGCGATTTAGGAATCATCCCGATGGATTCGGGATATTTCGGTATCGGGATGAGCCTGGGTACTCGTACCCAGACCAAACATTATATCTATCCGACAAGCGCGTACGGAAACCTGACTTACTATGATTATACGTGGGATTATAAGATTATTGAAACACGAATTTCGTACCACATAGATCTCTTGGGAATGCCCTTTTTGGATACCTATATCGGGGCTTTAATTTCTTATAATCCCGTAAAGTTTAGCGAGGTAAACACCAAGTACGACGGGCATCCTGGCATGGTAGGCTATCCCTTTCCTTTGAAATTCGATAACCAAGTTCGATACGGCGGCATGTTCGGAATGCGATTAGAGGCATTCAACTTTCTTGGCGTCTTTGGCGAGGTAAGTTTTGGCATTCGGAACTTTACCTTCGGAGCGTCGCTGAAGATTTGATTTTGTTTCAGTAAAAACACGGGGCTGAAGCCCCTTTCTACCCCGATTCCCCTCCTTTTTATTTGATATTACAAAGTACCCGTTCATCCACTCGAAAGATGAACTCATAATCTCAAGGCATGAACTCGTACATTCAAAGAACGAACTCTTACATTTAAGGCACGAAACACGTGTTTCGTGCCTTAAATGTAAGAGTTTGTGGATTGGGATTATGGATATTAAGCCTGAAATATCTGATTTGTTTATCGGGATATCAAATTCAAAGCATGAGATATAGAATTCAAAACCATGAATTACTGATATTAAAAAGCGGCATAGGTGCAGAGGGGGGCTTTGGAATAAGATGGGAGAAAATCTCTCGTAGTCTGGGCTGGCGATAACTATTTCCAGGTTGGCGATAACTATTTCCAGCCCAGCCACAACTATTTCTGGGCTGGACGGAGTCCCGTCTGGGCTGGCGATAACTATTTCCACGCCAGCGATAACTATTTCTGGGCTGGACGGAGTCCCGTCTGAGCTGGCGATAACTATTTCCAAGCCAGCGATAACTATTTCTGGGCTGGACGGAGTCCCGTCTGAGCTGGACGGAGTTACAAACACTGCAATTACAAGTAGAATACAGTAAAATTAATATATATTAACCAAATTAAAATTAAAAAAAATGGAAAAAGATTCAAGTTATTTAAGACAAGTAAAGGGCGATTACACGCCGACCAATGATGATTACATTGGAATTACGGTAGAGGGGCATCTCATCGTATCATCTTCCTTTTATGATTGCTCCGCTTTTGCGGGCAACAATAAAAGGAAGATGATCATTGCGCCTCGAACTTTTAGTAATTTTACCCCCTCAATCATTAATGATAATGCCGATGCCATCCTTTTAGCAAATGTGAAGGATGCGAAGAAAAAACATGCCCGTGAAAAATCTGCAGTGAAAAAGAAGATTGAACCATGAATTATAAAGTTGCACAAGATGTAATTCATAACTATTTTTTTCTTATCTTTGCCGATTATTAATAATGTTAATCTCCTTAAAGTTAATCACAAAAAAATGAAGAATCTTTTCTGTAAGAAAAATCTTGTCGTACTCCTTGCCGTTCTCTCCCTCAATTTTATGGGTGGTAATGCAGCAAAAGCACAGTACATCGTCAACACCATTGCGGGCATCACTGCTGGCGGTTTTAACTTCGATGGTATACAGGCTACCACTGCCGAATTGTTCCATCCGAATGGTATCGCCAAGGATGCAAATGGGAATATCTACATCGCCGATTATAGTAATAATCGAATCCGAAAGATAGATAATACAGGTATCATCACGACCATTGCGGGCGATGGAACGGCAGCCCATAGTGGCGATAATAACTTTGCTTTTGCAGCACAAGTATTTAATCCTGCGGGCTTGGTGGTGGATGCCAATAATAATATCTACTTTACCGAGAATGGATGGAATACGATTCGCAAAATAGATGCGAGTGGTATCATCACAACCATTGCAGGAGTAGGCGGTGGCGGTGCATACACAGGCGATCACGGTCTCGCCATTAATGCAAAATTAAACCAACCTTATGGCATCGCAATAGACAATAACGGAGTGATTTATTTCGCTGACAGAAACAATCATTGCATCCGTAAAATAGCTACTGATAACACTATCACTACTGTTGCTGGTCGTGGAATTTCTTTTCCGGGATATACAGGAGATAATGGATTGGCTGATTCGGCTAAGTTGCAATATCCGGGTGGCGTTGCGGTAGATAATTTAGGGAATATCTTCATCGCCGATACTTGGAATAATGTGATACGTAAGGTTAATTCAAATGATTCTATCTTCACCATTGCCGGCACCGGAACTGCAGGTAGTAATGGCGATGGAGCTGCCGCGATACTCGCCACTATGAATCATCCATACAGTGTTGCCGTTGATGCGGCAGGATTTGTTTACATCGCCGACTACAGCAATAACGTGATAAGAGTAGTGAAGACAGATAATAACATCTATCCCTTAGCAGGCACTACGCAAGGCTTTAGTGGAGATAATGGCTTGGCATCTGCTGCAAAATTAAACGGTCCTATCAGCCTCTATCTCGATGGTACAGGGACGATTTACTTTGGCGACTTCACCAACAACAGAGTGCGCACACTTACGCCTTGTTCTCCACCAATTATCTCTAACAGCATTACCGGAAATACCCTTGTGTGCCCTAATTCAACACAATCATTTTCCATTACAGGAGTGACAGGAGCTACGAGTTATACATGGGCATTACCTGCAAGCTGGACTGGTGCATCTACTACCGTCACCATCAATGCTACGGTACATGGTACAGCCAGTGGTTATGTTCGTGTTACCGCCAATAGTTCTTGCGGAAGCAGTAATACCGTGAGTTTATACGACTCTGTTAATTCCGTTCCTACACAACCAAGCGTAATCATCGGTAGTACTTTAGTATGTGCAGGAGTAGGACAATCGTATTCTATCTCACCTATCTCAAACGCCACATCTTATGTCTGGACATTACCTACTAACTGGACAGGCGCCTCGTCATCCAATACCATAATAGCTATCCCTAACAGTGTCAGCGGAACCATCATCGTTACCGCAAATAATACTTGCGGTGCAAGCCTCGCAAGAACACTTACCATCACCGCAGATACTGTTCCCGGACAACCGGGAACTATCACTGGTAATACAACTATTTGTCCGGGAACTACGCAAGTTTATAGCATAGCATCTGTCCCAACCGCAACCTCGTATACTTGGTCGCTTCCTATAGGATGGAGCGGTACTTCCACAACAACTTCCATCACCACATTATCCGGAAGTACAAGTGGGAACATATCCGTAACCGCCAATGATACCTGTGGTGCTGGTCTACCTCAAACACTTGCTATAACAGTGAATACAACACTTACACAACCAGGAAGCATTATAGGAAATGTAAGTGTTTGCGCAGGGACTTCACAGACCTATCGAATAGCGGATGTGCCTTGTGCCACAAGTTATACATGGACCTTACCGAATGGATGGAGCGGAACTTCCACTGTTGATTCCATCACAATAATTGTTAGTAATCTTTCAGATACCATCAGCGTAATGGCAACAAATTATCTTGGTAACAGTGCTCCGCAAAAACTGGGTATCAATGTTAATACTATCCCTGTTCAACCTGCATCTATTAATGGTTTAATTAACTTCTGCCAAGGGACTAATCAAGCATTTTCTGTTACCCCCATCAGCAATGCAACAAGTTATATCTGGGCTTTGCCTAATGGATGGAGCGGCACTTCTACAACAAACAGTATTAATGCCGTTGCAGGAACATTAAATGGGAGTATAATCGTTACCGCAAATAATGTTTGTGGTGTCAGCACTGCACAATCTCTGGCAGTAACGGTGAATCTTCTACCAGCCCAACCAGGAGTTATAACAGGATTAACAAGTGTTGATGTTGGAAGCAATCAAAGTTATTCTGTTTCCAATGTAATAGGAGCAACAAGTTATGTCTGGACACTTCCATCATTATGGACAGGTTCATCATTAATAACCACAATGAATGCTACTGCGGGAGCGGCAATAGGCTATGTTACAGTTAGTGCAATCAACGCTTGTGGCATTGGTCCTGCTCAATCATTGGCTATTACGATTAATCAAACCATCACTACGCAGAATTACATTATCAGTACCGTAGCAGGTGATAATACTGCGGGGTATAATTTTGATAACGTTGCTGCAACATCTTCTCATTTGGATTCCATTGCAGGAGTAGCAAAGGACAATAACGGAAACGTGTATATTGCCGATTATCGAAACCATAGAATACGTAAAATTGATGGTTTTGGAATCATCACAACAATATGTGGTAATGGCACTTCGGGTCATACAGGGGATGGCAATCAAGCAACACTGGCAACTATTTCCTTTCCTACAGGAGTGGCAGTTGATGCCGTAGGAAATATCTTTATTGCAGATAATGGAAGTCATAGAATCCGAAAGATAAATACAAGTGGTATCATCACGACTATTGCAGGTACTACTCAAGGGTTTTCCGGCGATAACGGTAAAGCAATTAATGCCCAATTAAATTCACCTTATGGCATTGCTGTTGATGCAGCAGGAAATGCTTATTTCGGAGATCGAAATAACCATTGCATCCGAAAGATTGGAACAAACGATACTATCACAACTATTGCTGGAAGAGGCACTATTGCTGGATTCTATGGTGATGGCTTACCAGGTGATTCTGCTAAGTTGCAATATCCTTCGGGTGTCGCAGTAGATGGTAAGGGTAATGTGTTCTTTGCCGATACTTACAATAATTGTATTCGTAAAATTAATACCAACGAAATCATTTCTACCATTGCAAATGTTGATACTATCCCTGGTTATGCTGGTGATGGAACACCTGCTATCCATGCTCGTTTGCGTGCTCCTTATGGAGTCGCTGTTGATGCTCTTGGCAATGTGTATATCTCTGATGGAGGAAATAATGTAATCAGAGAAATTAAAAGTGATGGTAAGATTTATCCTATTGCAGGTACATCCTTTGCAGGCTTCTCTGGTGATAATGGTTTGGCATTGCAGGCTACATTGAAATCCCCTATCGGTGTATTTGTTGATGCTACAGGTAATATTCTTATTGGCGATTATTTAAACAGCAGGGTAAGAATTTTATCTCCTTGCACTCCTCCTATTTTCTTAGATAGCATGATTACCGGAAACAGCATAATTTGTGCAAATACCCAACAAATATATTCGATCAATCCTGTCGCAGGTGCAACTGGTTATACCTGGACTTTTCCATTCGGCTGGACAGGTAGCTCATCAACAAATACCCTTACTGTTACTGCCAATAACTCTGGTGGGCAAGTGAAAGTTGTAGCAAACAGCAGTTGTGGAAACAGTGCATATCAAAAAAGTATTACGGTAGCATTAAACCCTGTTCCTGCACAGCCTGGAGCTATTGTCGGCAATGCAATTTTCTGCGAGGGAACTACCCAAATTTATTCAGTTGCAATAATTCCCGGAGCAACAACTTATACATGGACAGCACCAAGTGGTTGGAATGGATCTTCAAACTCCGATTCTCTAACAACGGTAACAAATACTACAAGTGGAACAGTTAGTGTATCTGCAGGAAATGTTTGTGGAAACAGTGCTCTAAGATCATTGACAGTTGCAGGAAACACTATGCCATCAATGCCCAATCTTATCATTGGTCCTACAACAGTTTGTTCTGGAACTTCTAATATCTACTCTGTAGTATCTGTCCCTAATTCCACAAGCTATACTTGGTCATTGCCCAATGGATGGATTGGGAATTCTTCAATAGACTCTATTTCCACAATTTCAGGAATCAATGGCGGAAGTGTAACCGTAACTGCCAACAATAGTTGTGGTTCAAGTACTCCTCAAAATGCGTCTATGACAGTAACGAATACTCTTCAACAACCAGTTAGTATTTCGGGAGCCACTATGGTTTGTGCTGGTACTGTACATACATATTCTATCGCTCCCATTTCTTGTGCAACAAGTTATACATGGTCACTACCAATAGGATGGACTGGTGTTATTTCAAACAATTCAATAACCATTACAGTAGGTGCTGTTTCTGGAATTATTTCAGTAAGAGCGCATAGCAGCACAGATAGTAGTACTGCTCAAACTTTAGCAATAACAGTTAATTCGATTCCTTCTACACCTTCGTCAATTGTAGGGTCATCACCAGTTTGTCAGGGAACTACTCAAACTTATTCTGTTATCAATGATGCAAACGCTATAGCTTATAATTGGACTTTACCAAATGTTGAATGGACAGGTGTTTCTTCAACTAATTCAATCACTGCAATTGCTGGATTATCAGGTGGAACTATTAGTGTAAGTTCAAGCAACTCCTGCGGTACAAGTTCTTCTCAAACCCTTGCCATAATTGTTAATCTGTTGCTGTCTCAACCAAGTGTGATAAGTGGTAGTAATTATGTTACCGTTGGTAGTAATCCTACATATACTATCCCTTCTGTCTCTGGTGCATTAGGGTATTCATGGGCACTTCCGCAATTTTGGATAGGAACATCAAATTCGACATCCATTAGCCCTATTGTTGGTGCATCTATCGGTTATGTCTCTGTTGCTGCAATTAATGATTGTGGCGTTGGTCCTTTTGCATCATTAGGTGTTACCATTAATCAAAATATAACCTCTACAAATTATATTATCAGCACTGTTGCAGGTGATAGTACAGCTGGTTATTCAGGAGACAGTATCTTTGCAACAGCATCTCATTTAGATTCTGTTGCGGGTGTTGTAAAAGATGTATCAGGTAATATGTACGTTGCAGATTATCGTAATCATAGAATCAGAAAAATTGATTTAAATGGAACTATTACTACAATTGCTGGTACGGGCATAGCAGGTTTTAACAATGACAATATCCTTGCTATTAATGCCCAACTTTCTTTCCCAACGGGTGTTGCGATTGATATAGTTGGCAACATTTTCGTTGCTGATAATGGTAATAACAGAATTAGAAAAATTAATACTTCTGGTATCATTACTACTATTGCAGGAAGTGCCATTCAAGGCTATTCCGGCGATGGAGTTAAAGGAACTAACGCGTCATTACATTTCCCTTATGGTATCGCAGTCGATAATTCGGGCAATGTGTATTTTTCGGATAGAAACAATCATTGCATTAGAAAAATAAATCCGAATGACACGATTACAACAATTGCAGGGCGAGGAACTATTGCGGGTTTCTATGGAGATGGAATGATTGGAGATTCCGCTAAGTTGCAATACCCATCGGGCATTGCTGTTGATGCATTAGGCAATATCTTTTTTACTGACACTTATAATAACTGTATTCGTGAATTGAGTACTTTAGGTATTATTTCTACAATAGGCAATATTGATACAAGTCGGGGATATAGCGGTGACGGGGATGTTGCTATACATGCCCGATTTAATTATCCCTATGGTGTCGCAGTTGATCCTATTGGTAATGTATTTGTTGCCGATGGAGGTAACAATGTTATTCGTGAAATAAAAACCAATGGTATCATCTACCCTATTGCGGGTACTTCTACGCCCGGCTTCTTTGGGGATAATGGATTGGCTTTATCTGCTTACCTAAAAAGCCCAATAGGTGTTTGTGTTGATCAAACAGGAACTATTTTAATTGGGGATTATCTTAACAGTAGAATCAGACAACTTACACCATGCAATCCTCCGGTTTTCCTTGATAGTACAATAACTGGAACATTCGTTGTCTGTGCTAGTTCGCAACAAACGTATTCTATCAATAATGTGGCTGGAGCAACGAGCTATACATGGACTCTACCTGGTGGTTGGTTTGGAAACTCATTAACAAATTCCATTTCCCCTTCTGCCAATTCAAATGGAGGTATCATCAAAGTAAAAGCCAACAATATTTGTGGCAGCAGTGTCTATGAAAAAACAGCTACTATAACCATTAACCCTATACCTCCGCAACCTGGAGCTATTACAGGAGCTGCGACATTTTGTCGTGATAGTATTCAAACATATTCCATTTCCCCTGTTGGTGGTGCAACAAGTTACGCTTGGGTTTATCCAAATGGATGGAGTGGAAATTCATCTACAAATTCAATAACTGCAACTACTAACGACACAAGCGGGATTGTTACTGTTACTGCGAATAACAGTTGCGGATCCAGCATTGCAAGAACAATGACAGTAATAGCAATGACCGTTCCTTCTGCACCTTCATCAATCATAGGATTCACAACCATTTGTGCTAATTCATCGAGTGAATATTCAATCGAATCTGTTGCAAGCACAACATCATACACATGGAGTATACCTTCGGGCTGGAATGGTTCATCAATAACCGATTCTATCAATGTAACATCAGGAGCAACAGGAGGAAATATAATAGTTATGGCAAACAATGTTTGTGGTTCAAGCCCTCCAACATCGTTTGCAATTGCCGTAACCACGACACTACAATCCCCTGGAATCATTACCGGTAATGATTCTCCATGTGCTAATTCAATTCAAACTTATTCCATTCAGCCTGTCGCCTGTGCCACAAACTATATCTGGACAATGCCTTCCGGATGGGTTGGCTCTTCTTCTACCAACTCAATCGTTGATACTGTTGGAACCTTATCTGGAAACATTTCTGTTGTAGCACATAACAGTTCAGGTAATAGTGTTCCACAAATACTTCCTGTTACTGTTCGATTTATACCTGCAACACCCTCCTCTATTCTTGGTTTGGTTGCTGTTTGCCAAGGTTCTTCACAATCTTATTCTTTAATTCCTGATTCAAATGCTACAAGCTACACATGGGCATTGCCCAACGGAACATGGTCTGGTGCATCATCAACAAATACTATCAATTCCATTGCCGGAACATCCGGTGGATCAATTTCAGCAACGGCAAATAATGTTTGTGGAAGTAGTTCTTCTCAAACTGCAGCAATCGCTGTTAATATGGTTCCACCTCAACCTGGGGCAATTACTGGCACATCTCCTGTAACGATTGGCAGCCAGCAGAGCTATTCCATACCTCTAGTAAGTGGCGCATCAACCTATGTTTGGATTTTACCAAATTCGTGGACTGGCTCATCAACAACAAACTCCATCAATGTTACCGTAGGAGCATCTATTGGAAATATTTCTGTTTACACTGTCAATGCTTGCGGCAACAGTATTCTTCCAAGTTCCTTTCCTGTTACTGTTAATTCTAATTCCTCTACTACGAATTATCTCATTAGCACCATTGCAGGAGACAGCGTGCCCGGATTTACTTTTGATAATATTCTTGCTACGATATCCTCATTAGATACGGTCGTAGGCGTTACTAAGGATGCGACAGGTAATATTTATATCGCAGATTATAGAAACCACAGAATTCGTAAAGTGGACATCTTTGGATTCATAACAACCATTGCTGGAACTGGGACTGCTGGTTTTGGACCTGACGGAGTTATTGGAACGTCATCTAAAGTTTCTTTTCCCACCGGAGTTGCTGTGGATGCAATGGGCAATGTTTATATCGCTGATAATGGAAATAACAGAATCAGAAAGATCAATGGTGCTACAGGAATCATAACTACCATTTGTGGATTTACCAGCCCTGCATTCATTGGTGACGGAGGCAAAGCGATTAATGCTTACTTAAATTCCCCTTATGGAATTGCAATTGACAATATTGGAAATATCTATATCGGTGATAGGAACAACCATTGCATTCGTAAAATAGGTACTAATGATACCATCAGAACTATTGCAGGAAAGGGTACGTTTTCTGGGTATGCTGGAGACAACGGACTCGCCGATTCAGCACGATTAAAATATCCTTCAGGCGTTGCGGTGGATGCTTTGGGAAACATATATGTCGCAGACACATGGAATAATTGCATCAGAAAAGTATCTTATGCTGGAATCATTACTTCGATGACTGATACTGCCCAAGGGTACTTCGGTGATGGCGGGCTAGCATCTTTGGCACATTTGAATTCTCCTTATGGCGTAGCAGTTGATGCTGTCGGCAATGTATTCATTGCTGATGGCGGAAATAATTTGATAAGGAAAATTTCCACTGATGGCTACATCCATCCTATTGCAGGAAATACTACTGCTGGCTATTCAGGAGATAATGGTTTGGCAATAAATGCCATGTTAAAGAATCCTATCGGGCTTTGCGTTGATCCATCCGGCAATGTATATGTCGGCGATTATTTAAACAGCAGAGTACGTTTACTTGCTCCTTGCACAACTCCGACAATCTACAGTTCCATTATTGGCAGCAATCTTGTTTGTCCTGGCTCATCGCAAGTTTATTCTATTGACACTAATGGCGTTGGTGCTACATTTTACTCTTGGAGCATCCCTAATGGATGGTCTGGAGTCCCTAACTTAAATTTTGTAACTGTTATTCCTAATTCCAATCCAGGTAACATTCAAATTATGGCATCCAATGTATGTGGAAGCAGTTCATTAGCAATGCCTGTTGCCATAAACCACGTGCCCGCACAACCCGCTATTATTACTGGAAATACTTCTTTCTGCAATGGAACGATTCAAACCTATTCTATTCCTCCAGATTCAAATACAACTGGATACAACTGGACATTTCCTGCAAGTTGGACAAGCATCAACAACGGTACTTCTGCAACGGCTACTGTCCATGATTCAAGCGGATTGGTTACTGTTATTGCTACCAACATTTGTGGAAATAGTATTCCAAGAACATTAGCCGTAACAGTCAATACTGTTCCTCCTCAACCTGCTGCCATTATCGGTTCGGCAACTATTTGTTCAGGGACTACCAATCTTTACAAAGTTGCTCCTGTTCTTAATGCAGCTTCTTATAGTTGGACCTTACCTAATGGATGGACGGGTGGCTCAACAGCAGATTCTATATTCGTTACTTCAAACAATGTTGGCGGAATCATCACTGTTGCTCCCATTGATTCATGTGGCATGGGTCTTTCCCGGTCAATTACCATTGTTGTTGATACCCTTCCTCGAACTCCAACAGGTATTACCGGATATGCTTCCCCATGTCTTGCTGCTCATCTAACTTATTCTATTCATTCTGTTCCTTGTGCCACAGATTATCTATGGACAATGCCTGCCGGCTGGACCGGAGTGCAACAAGATACTTCCATCATCATGACGGTTGGGGCTGGTTCGGGATATGTTACTGTGGTAGCTCATAACAGCTTTGGATATAGTGCCCTTGATTCTTTTGCAGTCAGTGTAATGACTGTTTCTCAACAACCCGGACCTATCACTGGCAGCACCACTTTTTGTCAAGGAACATTCCAAACTTTCTTTGTTGATTCGGTGGCTGGTGCTACTTCTTATACATGGACAAAACCTATCGGATGGACGGGTGTTTCCACCACTGATACCATTCATATTACAGCCGGAACTACAAGTGGAAATGTATCGGTAACGGCTAACAATGCTTGCGGTTCAAGCCCTGCCCGTGTATCGTATGATTCTGTAATATTAGTCCCTGCTCAACCCGGAAACATCACCGGTCCGCAAGCGGTTTGTTCATTAACGCAGCAAACTTATTCCATAACTCCTGTACCAGGTGCTTTGGGGTATCTTTGGTATAATCTTACCAACGGATGGATCACATCAGGAACTACTGAAACCCTGCTGGCAACTGTAGGAACTGTAAGCGGACAGTTAAGAGTGAAGTCGCAAAATGCTTGCGGAACGAGCACCAACTATAGCTATCTGAATATCTCCGTTACCACCCCTCCGCTACAACCCGGACCGATTATCGGAGCTGATTCTACTTGCATCAATCACCCTCATATTCCTTATTCCATTACCGCAGTGAATAGTGCAACAGGTTATATCTGGACATTGCCTTCGGGAATGACCTTGACAGCGGGGCAGAATACCACCAGCATCACTGCCGATGCTGGAGGCAATGCTGGCTTAGATACAATTTGGGTAACGGCATACAACGGTTGCGATACCAGCCTCCCGCAAATGATTATTGTACACATTCTTGGTACGCCGTCAACCCCCTCTACCACACCAGTTGGTCCTTCGCATTTGTGTCATGGTTCGTTAGCAACTTATCAAGCTGATACCGTTTCAGGTGCTACCTATTATTCATGGCAATTACAGAATCCTGGAGATTGGATTAGTAATAATTCAACTACGACGACTGATTCAGTAACCATAGGTACAGTAAGTGAATTCATTCGATTAGTTGCTCATAACCAATGTGGGGCAACGTATGGAAGCGGATGGCTCTATGTAAGCGTAGATACCGGTTTGCCACGCCGACCTGATACCATTACCGGACCGCTCATTGTTTGTCAAAATACCATCCATGCTTACCGCACTCCTTATGCCTCGAATAATTCCAACACCTTGAGCTATATCTGGACAAATCCCGCAACCTGGATCGGCAATTCCGATACCTTGGCGATAATAGATACCGTAGGTTCGCAGAGCGGCTACCTAAAAGTATATGCCAAGAATGCTTGCGGAACAAGCCTCTTCGGAGATTCAATAAATATTACCGTCAACCCCTCCCCTCCTACCCCTTCTATTTTTCCAGTTTCAAATAATATTTCGACCAATTACGATCCAACTTTTCATTACCAATGGTATCGAAATGATACAGCCATTCTTCATGATACTCTCAATAATATCCTCCCTCCTTCGTCAGGAAATTATACTGTAATGGTTACGAATGCCTCGGGATGCACAGCCTCTTCTACCAGCTATACCGTATTAACGACCAACGGCATAGACCTATCATCAAATACCCGTTTCGCCCTCTTCCCAAATCCCAATAATGGAACCTTTACCTTGGTGTATCATCACGCTCAATTGTCAACTCTCAACTCTCAATTCCTCGTCACCGACATTACCGGCAGAACGGTTTATACCATGCCCTTAACGGGGATGAAGGGTGCGGATGGAACGAAAGCGATAGATGTTTCCATCCTCGATAATGGCATTTATTATTGGCAGATAAAAGATACCGAAGGCATAACCGCCAAAGGACGGATCGCGATTATTAAATAAGGACAGATACTACCGAGAAGAAGCCACCAATTTCACGAATTAGGGTACATTTAATTCGTGAGATTCGTGGCTTTTCTTGTTCTATCAATCCCATAAGAGATAATCCTGCTGCGAGTTCAAACAATACCACCTACAATTCAAAATGTATGACCTACATTCAAGAATGTATTACCTACATTTAAGAATGTAGGTAGGATAATGTCTTATGTAGCTTTTTTAATACCTAACAAAGCGGTATTTAACAGCACTTTACGTTTTCCTCATTTAATAACAGGACAAAACCCTAAAGGATTACAAAGGGCAAAGTTTTATTGGATAATTATACCGAAGACTGCTTTTTTAATTTTATCAAACCGATAAAATTAAAGAACAACACGACCGGATAAATAGGATCCAATTCATGCCACCGTTTGCCAAAGTTCGGATCCTTCGGATGGCGATGATGATTGTTATGATAACTCTCGCCAAGCATCAAAAAATCGAGGAATAAAAAATTCTTCGACGTATCCTTCATCTTGAAAGAAATATACCCGAACTTGTGAGCAAACCAATTGATGATAGCCCCGTGGAAAGGACCCATCAAAAAATGAATAGGCAACAATAAAAACATCCACCAATGGTGCGCAAACCCGATGTAAAAAGAGATATAAAATATCCCCCAAGCAATCCGCGACCACCACGAATCGGCTATTTTGTCAATCCATTTCCATTCCGGAATATCATCCGTAAAATGCTTGTCGAGGTCTATCCTTTCGTAATAGATATTTGAATAAATGATTTTTGTTTTCCACATCATGTCCCATACATTTTTGGAATATTGCGGAGAATGCGGGTCTAATTCGGTATCGGCATACGAATGATGCATTCGGTGCAACGTCGCATATCCCTTAGGACTAAGATACGAGGACCCTTGAAAGAAATAACACAGGATGAAGAAGAATTTCTCCGCCCCCTTCGACATTGTGAACGCCTTGTGAGCCGCATACCGATGTAAGAAAAATGATTGCGTGAACAACGAAAGATACCAATGAGCGAGGAAAAAAATGAGGATAGCCATAGCTGAATATTTTAATTAATTATTGGGCGCAAAGATAGATAATAGCAGAAATAAAAAAACCACCGGCTTATTCAACCGGTGGTGATTCATTGATGATTAAGAAATAAAATTATTTCTTAGCAGGATCAGCCTTTGCAGGAGCGGCAGCAGGTGTAGATGCTGGTTTAGCATCTTTCATCTTAGCACGAGCACTCATCATTTTGGCTTTGCAATCCATCATCGCCATGTCTTTTCCATCTTTGCATTTTCCAGCTTTTTCAGATGTAGATCCATCCTCACAGAAGTAAGCACGGTCTTTCACCAAAGCGGTTGCATGAGTTGGACATTTTCCTTCTTTCTGACTAGTGAAGTCACATTTAGGACAACCATACCAAGAAACTGGTGTTGGTTTTGCAGTTGCAGGTGTAGTAGCAGCAGGAGCAGCTTGAGCTGAAGCTGGTTTAGCACCATTGGTAGCAGCAGGAGTTGCGTTCTGCGCTGAAACGATTGCGGCAAAACAAACTGCGGCAATAACAAGAATTAAATTTTTCATTTTTTTATAAATTTTTATTGTTAATAATGGTGCAAAAATAGGTAGTCCGAATGAATTTAACATGAATAGACCAAAATATTTTTTGATGCAGAGAAATTTTCATTCCCTTATCTTTAATTTTGCAGCCTTTATTAATAACTATAGTATGTCTAATATCTTGTTGCTTGGTGCCGGCAGATCGTCTTCGGCTTTGATTAAATACTTCTCCGATACTTCCCCGAAACACTCGTGGAAGATCACAGTTGCCGATGTTTCCATTGATTCGGCAATGCAAAAAACCAAAGGAATGAATAACATGCGCGCCATCCAATTCGATGTCAATAATAAAGAGCAAAGACACTTCGAGATTCTTCATGCTGACCTCGTTATCTCTATGTTGCCGCCTGATTTGCATTACCTGGTGGCGGAGGATTGCGTGGCATTCAGGAAGAACATGGTAACTGCTTCCTACATCTCTGATAAAATAAAAGCATTGGATGCGCAAGCCAAGAACGCGGGCATCATTTTATTAAACGAAATGGGCTTAGACCCGGGCATTGACCATCTGTCTGCCATGAAAATTATCAATGAAATACAGGAAGCTGGCGGCACGATCCTTTCTTTCAAATCCTTCACCGGCGGCTTGGTGGCTCCCGAATTCAACGACAATCCTTGGGGATATAAATTCACGTGGAATCCGCGAAACGTAATATTAGCGGGGCAGGGAACGGCAAAATACATCGAGAATAACGAGTATCGCTACATCCCTTACAACCGTTTATTCACCGAAACGGAGGTGCTGGATATTGATGGCTACGGACAATTCGAGGGGTATGCCAATCGCGATTCGTTATCGTATAGAATCCCTTATAAATTACAAAATGTGCCCACCATTCTTCGCGGTACGTTGCGCAATACGGGCTACTGCAAGGCGTGGAATGCCTTGGTACAGGCAGGTTTGACGGATGACAGTTACCGTATCGAGGACTCGGAACATTTATCTTATTCTATGCTGATGAAAGCCTTCCTTCCGCCTGTTAATAAGGGAGAAACTATCGAAGCTGCCTTCGCAAAATTCATCCATGAGGACATTGATTCGGAGGTGATGATGAAGATTAAATGGCTCGGATTATTCTCCGACACCGTGATCGGAATTCCGAACGCGACGCCGGCTTTTATCCTCCAAAAGTTATTAGAAAAAAAGTGGATGCTGCTGCCCGGGGAGCAGGATATGATCATCATGCAGCATCAATTTGAATACCTTGTGGAGGGCAAGAAAAAGAAGCTCATTTCGACCCTCGTGGTGAGGGGCGATGACGAAATTCAGACTGCGATGGCGAAGACGGTCGGCATCCCGTTGGGCATCGCGGCGAAGCTGATTCTTAATGAAAAAATCGAGGAGCGGGGAGTCCAGATGCCTGTCTTCAAAGCGATTTACGAACCTGTTTTGGAGGAACTGAATGTTTACGGAATCCGGTTTAATGAAACGATTTTTGACCTCCATTAGCCTCCCTCGTAATCGGTTCAGAAATAACCGTCATTAATCCCCAAAAAAATTAATTCCCATGAATAATTTTGTGTATCAAAACCCTTTTGCCTTTTAGGGAGGAAGGATTCTGATACACAAAATCTCGATTCTGATACACAAAATGTCAATTCTGATACACAAAATGTCAATTCTGATACACAAAATGTCAGGTTTGATACACAAAATCCCAAGCCGGATTCATGTTAAAACAATCATTATCAGCGTTATTTCCGTTACGGGGCATCTCTTTGCCAAAAATTTTCAGGAATTGGAGGGTTGGATTAACAAATTTTTTATTTAATTTACGCCCTTACTAACATTAATTAAATATAAAAGAAAATGAAAAAGTACTTTATCCCCCTCGTGGTGGTCTTGTTCGTCATTCCGTTATTATATATCGGTTGCCGCGACCACATTGAAAGAAACATTAAAGCCGAAGGGTATCCGTTGGATACTATTACGCCAACGCCGCACCATTGCTCGAATGGGGTTTTGGATAGTGGCGAAACCGACATTGACTGCGGAGGTCCTTGCAAAGCATGTACTGCCACTTCTTTACCTTGTTCTGTCGGCACTAATTCACTTGTCATTTCCTGCGACTATCCTGGTCAAGGTTATGGTGAAGGCACTTATCCAATTACCCTTACGAGTTCGAGTTATAATTCCGGTTCGGGGTTATTTGAATTTAAAGGAACAAGTACCTTTGGTACTATTTGGATAAAGTTACTCGGCAGTGCGCCATTAACTACCCATACCTATACCGATGTTGATTCACCGCCAACAACTACCGGTGAAGCGTATATCTATTTGTATTATAACGGAGGACAGTCGCATATGTATGGGTACTATCAAGCCTATCCATTAGGGCTTGCAGGTACTGTTACCGTAACCAAAACAGGCGGTAAATACGCAGTTACATTATGCAGTGAAAAATGGGTATTCTATTCCGTTAACACTGTTGTTTTTACCATTTCAGCTAACATGACCCAACCATAATAATATTATACCATGAAGAATTATCTATTAATAATCGTTGCGCTTGTCGCATTTTCAACTACTTCGTTTGCACAGCTTTTCGGTAAGCATGGCGATGGAGAAACCCTGACTTATTCTGATTTGAATGCCAATACTGGCGGCGGCTTTATCCGTGGCGATCTCGGCATCCTCGATATGGGCATTAGCAAAACATTTATGATGAGCCTCGATCCTCAAATCACTGCGTTGTACAAAAACTTCTACGCCAAATTGGAATACACGATGACGTATGTGGATTTGAATTTAGCCTCCGACCCTATCCTCGCCTCGTCCGTGAATGGCGATTTGAAGAAGAAGAACTTTGAATTCTTAGCCGGATATTATTTCCGCAATGAAAAGGAAGGTAAAATTCCTATTACCCTGAAGTCAGAGAATATCGGCTCCCGTATTACCTTAAATACCATTACCCATGTGGATGCCAATTACGAATGGTTCGTAGGTCCTGAAGCAGGCATGGCAACTGGATATAACTTGCTGCATGTGGATGGAAAGTTCGATGTAGAGCAATTATCAGCCAAAAATGTTTGGGTAAAAACCACCACCCCCGGCGATGTCGGCAACAGCCATTTTACCACCATGCAAGATTATACTTTTTTAAATATCGGAGCCGCCTTCGGAACCATCACCGATGTATCCGCAACCTTCTCTGAATACGGCGAAAAGAGCAACCGCGCATTCTTAAAATATTATGTCAATATCATCATCCCGATGCGCAACAATATTGATGATATTTTTTGGACAACCAAGGCAAATACCAACAACAGTGCCTACACGATTCCCGCTTATTCCACCCGTTATCGCTTGGATAATACCGTTCCGAAATCAGGATTAGGATGGAGAATAGGTGCCGAAGTTCATTACTTTTCGGTCTTCTCTTTAGGAGCCGAATTGGCGGTATTACCCGGAATATCGCAAGATACTTTCGATAATGTTTATGCCACTGTGAAATGCCGAATCGGCATCCCATACCGATTCTAAAACAGATAAAACGGTAAACGAATTACCCTCACTAATGAATCCCGTGAATACACCAATTCACGGGATTTTTTTGGAAATTAAAGCGCAAACCAGAGAAATTTGCGCGCAAACCCAAAAGATTTAAGAGCAAACTCGGGGAATTTACGCGCAAATTTAGGAAATAAAAGCGCAAATTTGGGAAATTTACGCTTTCTTTTATGACTTATATACTTGATAATCATAATTATTCCCATTATCTGGCATTCACAAAATACCCCCAAGAAGCCATTCAGGTTGGCTTTTATAATTCCACCCCCTAATTCCCGTTCATCTACCAACTTTTACTTATTTTCGCCCCGATGAATTTTGTATTCCCTACCTTCTTATTCGCACTCACCGCCGTCGCAATACCGATAATAATCCATCTTTTCAACTTCCGCAAGTTCAAAAAGATAGCCTTCACCAATGTCCGTTTCATCAAAGAAGTCAAGCGCGACACCCAATCGAAATCGCGATTGAAACATTTGTTGGTATTATTAATGAGAATATTGGCGGTATGTTTCTTGGTATTCGCCTTCGCCCAGCCTTACATTCCGGTCGCTAAAAATGCCGTTGTAGAATCCGAAAGAGCCGTCAGTATTTATGTAGATAATTCCTTCAGCATGGATGCCGTCGGGAAGAACGGAACATTGCTGGAACAGGCCAAGAATAAGGCAGGAGAGATTGCCAAAGCATACAAACCTTCGGATAAATTTCAACTCCTGACGAATGATTTTGAAGCCCGTCATCAGCGTTTGATGAATCGCGAAGAATTCCTCCAACAATTAGATGAAGTGAAGAGCAGCCCCTCGACAAAAAACGTCTCCGAAATCCTTTCCCGTCAAGATGAAACGGTTAATTCTGCCCATGCAAAAAAGCCCCTCGCCTATCTCCTTTCCGACTTCCAAAAAACAATGGCAGATTTGGATAAAATAAAATTAGATACTGCCTTGAGCATCCGTTTTGTTCCCTTTGAATCACAAAAAATAAGCAATGTTTTTATAGACAGTTGCTGGTTTTCATCCCCGGTAAGGAAGGTGAATGAAACGATTCATCTTTTGGCACGGATAAAGAATTATTCCAACGAAACGGTGGAAAATATACCCGTCAAATTATTAATTAATGGCACCCAAAAGTCTCCCGGCAGCGTTACCATTCCTGCTAATAATTCAGTAATTGATACCCTCTCCTTCACCCTCTCCGAAACAGGTTGGCAAGATGGATTAATCTCCATTGCCGATCATCCCGTCACCTTCGACGACAACTATTTTTTCTCCTTCGAGATAGCCACTCAACTAAATATTCTTTGCATTAATGGAGAAAAAGAAAATGCTTATCTTCATGCATTGTATGGTAAGGATTCTTCTTTCATTTTCAAGAATTCTTCAGAGAAACAAATTGATTATTCCGGCTTTAATTCTAATAATCTAATCATCCTGAACGAGCTCAATACGATCTCCTCCGGCTTGATTCAGGAATTGAATAAATACATTCGCAAAGGCGGTAGTTTAATAGTATTTCCTGCGGCAGATATCAATCAATCTTCATACAATGATTTGATGCAAATGCTCGGCTGCAACAACTTCGGCAACCTTCAATCAACTTCTATGAAAGTCGGCAAAATAAACCTCGATGATGATGTCTATAAAGAAGTCTTCACAAAGCTAAATGACAACCTCGACTTGCCGGTAGTAAGTAAACATTATAGCTTCACAAAGAATACCAAAACAACCGAACAACCCCTCCTGACTTTAGAGAATGGCGAGAGTTTCTTGAGCAAGTATTCTGTAGAAAAAGGTAAAGTCTATCTCTCCTCAATCCCACTGAATAAAGACTTTAGCAACTTCGTGCAACATGCCATCTTCGTCCCAACGTTCTTCAAGATAGCATTGTTAAGCGTTACCAATAATCGCCTCTCTTATACCATAGGCAGAGACGAAACTTTCGATTATGATAAGATGCAATTAACCGGTGACAATGTCTTCCATCTTGTCAACAAGGAGTTGAGTTTCGATGTCATACCAGAGCATCGAATGGCGAATAATATCTACTCCATCTTTGTCCACAATCAAATCAAATCAGCAGGCAATTATCATCTCTCATCGGATAATAAATCATTAGCCACCTACTCCTTCAATTATGACCGCAAAGAATCCGATTTGAAATGCTATACCCCAAGCGAATTAGAAGATTTGGCAGCACAATATCATATCAACAATGCGGAGATCATTAAATCTGATTTGCCAAGCATGTCTAAGCAATTAGCACAATTAGAAAGCGGCATCCAACTTTGGAAATATTGCATCATCTTTGCCCTTATTTTCTTTGCCGTGGAAGAACTATTATTAAGACTATGGAGATAAAATAAATGCCCATGAAACTACTAATTAAAAACGTAAAAATCGTTGATCCCAATTCTCCTCATAACAAGAAGAAAAGGGATATTTTTATTAAAGATGGAATCATCGAAAAGATTAATAGAGCGGTTAGAATTATTGGAAAAGATGTAGAGATGATTGATGCCAAAGGGCAACACATTTCTCCTGGTTGGTTCGATATGAAAGTAAACTTCTGCGATCCTGGTTATGAGTATAAAGAAGACTTGCAAAATGGTTTGAAAGTAGCTGCAAACAGTGGCTTCACGGGTGTTGGTATTATGCCTTCAACCAATCCTTCCATACATAATAAATCAAGTATCGAATACTTAATCAACAGCGCAAAAGGTCATGCCGTTCACGTCTTTCCTTTCGGTGCTATTTCAGTAAAGCGAGAAAGTAAGGAACTTGCTGAAATGTATGACATGCATTCTTCCGGTGCTGTTGCTTTTACTGATGATAAGAACCCCATCAAAGAAAGCGGATTGATGTTACGAGCTTTGATGTATTCCAAGAACTTCAATGGTATCGTAGTTTCCTTTCCTTATGATGAAAGCCTTGCCCACAATGGTCAGATGCATGAAGGTATTATGAGTACTTCATTGGGTCTTAAAGGGATCCCTTCGTTGTCCGAAGAGGTAATGATTATTCGTGATCTTAATCTTGCTGAATACGCCGATGCCCGCATCCATTTTACTTGTGTTTCCACTGCTCATTCTGTTGAGTTAATCAGGCAGGCTAAGGCAAAAGGACTTAAGGTAACTGCCGATGTTTGCATTAATAATTTAATCCTCGATGATGAATACCTGCACGACTTCGATAGCAACTTCAAGTTCCTTCCGCCCTTGAGATCGAAGGATGATATTACTGCTCTCAAACAAGGTTTAAAAGATGGAACCATAGATGTTATTTGCAGCGATCATACTCCCGAAAACATTGAAAACAAACAGTGTGAATTTGAGCATGCAGCCAATGGTAGTATCGGGTTGGAGACCTTCTTCGGCTTGGCGAATAACTTCTTGAGCGATACTTTATCCACCGAAGAATTAATTCAAAAGATAGCCATTAATCCAAGGAAACTATTAAACCTTGCCATCCCTCAAATCAATGAAGGAGAGCGTGCAAACCTTACCTTATTCGATACCGAATCGGAGTGGACATTCACTGAAAAGGACATCCTTTCCAAATCGAAAAATACTCCTTACATCAATTGGAAGATGAAAGGAAAAGCGTTACGGACTTTCAACAATTAACCGTTGATAATTTATAGAAAACAGATTCATATCAACCTGTTTTTTTAGGAGTTTTACCACCTCAAATAGTTACAAATGGATACCAAAGAAATAGAATCATTAATCAAGCTGCTGGACGACCCTGATCCTGAAATATCAAGACTGATTCAGGAGCGGATATTATCGTTTGGGGCGACCGTAATCCCTTACTTAGAGAGTGCATGGGAACATTCCTTCGACCCGACCTTGCAGCATAATATCGAAGAAATAATTCATAAAATCCAATTCCAAAACCTTAAAGCAGAACTGAAACTGTGGAGCCGCGAGGAGTCTCCTGATTTATTAAAAGGTGCCATCCTCATTGCGCGGTATCAATATCCTGACCTCGATGAGGCGAAGATAAGGGCGCAATTAGCCGAGATTCATCGCGATGCGTGGATAGAAATGAACGACCATCTGACGGCGATGGAGAAGGTTCGCATCCTGAATCATGTCTTCTTCGATGGGCATGGTTTCGGGGGGAATACGACGAATTATCATGCTCCGCAGAACTCTTTTATCAACTCTGTTTTGGAGACTAAAAAGGGTAATCCGTTGTTGCTTTCGATTATCTATGCGGAGCTGGCGAAGGACTTGGAGATGCCTATCTTTGGGGTGAATCTGCCGGAACATTTTGTGTTGGCATACCTGAATGAGAACCCATCTGAACCGTTGCCGGGGGAGCAAGAGGTGAAGGTTTTATTCTACATCAATGCCTTCAGCAAGGGGTCTATTTTTCCGAGAAACGAGATAGATAAATTCCTTAAGCAATTAAAAATTAAGCCGCATCCGCACTACTACGAGCCCTGCACGAATGTCGAAATTATTCAGCGTATGATTCGCAATCTCATCTTTGCTTATACCAAACTGGGGCACGATGACAAGGTAGCGGAACTGGAAAGTTTGTTGGAGGAGTTTGAGGTTTAAACTTTAAACCCTGTTATTCCACCAGCAGCTTCCCGATGCCGATGACCTCTTTAGTATCTTCTATCAATTTATAGAAATACATACCTGCGGGTAGGTTGCCGCGGGGAATGGTTACTTGCTTGCTTGTGCCTATGGGTATGCTTCTTACTTCTTGCCCAAGGAGGTTGTAGATTAATAAGGTGGGATTATGATAGGTGCCTTGAATGGTCAGTATTGTTTGAGTGGAGAAGGGATTGGGGTAGAGGAGAAGGGAATTCTTTTCTATAATTTTTTCATTTGTAAGAGTTACTATTTGCGGAGAGCATTGATTTGTATCAATTGGCATAAATGATAAAAGACCTAAATTTATGTTATCATATCCATCATAGATATAAGAAGCTATCGTGGTTGAATCTGTAGTACACCAATAGTTATTCTGGATACTTGAGTTATTGTTAGGAACATTATAGTATACTCCCAAAGAGGTATTACCGCAAATTCTATTGCATATAATAATGTTGTTAGAATTAAATGTTTCTATTCCTGTAGAGTTATATTCAATAATATTTTGAAAAACGTATGCAAGGGGGAAGCCTCCATTTTGTAAATAAATTCCTGTCCCATTATATTTTATCTGATTATTTATTATTGTATCACCATGAACCGAAAGTATTCCATAGTTATTAGAATCTACAATGCAATTTTTCATCACCGCATCTCCTTCCAACACAGCACCTTGGAGGTTATTTGAAAATTCACAATGATCTATAGTTAAGTGACCATACCCCAAAATACCTCCCCATCCATGGTTATAGAAATTACAGGAATCTATATTTATGACATTTAAAGTTGAGGGAAACCATAATCCATAATAATTATTTTGAAAGGTAGAATTTTTAATATTCAAAGTATAAGAAAACCCACTTGTATAAACAGCCTTGTTTGCGTTTGAAAAACTACAATAATTTATTTGTGTAATCATTGATCCCCCATTTAGATAAATACCAGGGTAAAAACTATTATTTGAAGTTATAACATTGCTAGTAAAGGTTATTGAATCAAAGGCAGTACCTATTGCTATAAGTTGTGCCTGCCTGATTTCGAGATACTGATTAGTATCAAATTTTACCACAACCCCTGCTTCAATAGTCAACGTTACCCCAGGGAATACCACCACGGTATCGGTAACGATGTATGGACTATTTACCAAAATCCATGTTGTATTAGAAAAAATTCCACCACTTACATTTGTAGCTTTCCCGCTCAAGCCCAGGATGGCGAGCATTACGATTAATAGTATCCGTGTTTTCATCTTCATTAATTATTTATTGAATGGCAAAATTAGGAAAAAAGAAATCATTGCCGCAATAGCTTCGGAGGGGGTAAGGCGTAAAGTGATGATAAATAGGGCTTTCTTAAAGATAAAAAAAGACGACACAGATATGTTCCCCCTCGACATCTTAATGTCGAGGGGGGACACTTTAATGTCGAGTGGGGACACTTTAATGTCGAAGAGGGACACTTTAATGTCGAAGGGGGACACTTTAATGTCGAAGGGGAACACTTTAATGTCGAAGGGGAACACTTTAATGTCGAGGGGGGACACTTTAATGTCGAGGGGGAACACTTTAATGTCGAGGAAATTCATGAATAAGAAATATGATTAAATAAAAAAAGCCACGAATTTCACGAATTATTGAAACCATAATTCGTGGAATTCGTGGCTGAAAAAACTTTACTAAAGCTCAAAGCTTTAGTAAAATTGGAGTCTTTTACTTTGCTCTGACTTCTATGATTTGACTTTCTCTCACCAGCAATCCATGACGGATTTCGGCAACCGATACCCTTTGCATTTCACCGGAAACCAAGCTGTCAATATGGGCATGTCCGACGTCGCTCGGAAGTGCTCTGGTGTAGGTGGTTCTCGCGACATTCCAAAGCCTAATATCATAACAGCATCCATCCTGACCTATCGGAAATATTAAATCAATACTTCCTGCAACAGCACCTGATTCTCCTCCAAAAATTTGTGCGTGAGACCCTCCACGACCCTTTGGGTGATAGCCGTAATGGACACAAATAATCACGCTTTGAGGTTTCAGTAAATCCATTTCGTCCTGTATAATCCGCATCAATAATTTGAGCTTTGTATTCAACTGATCCCAGGCATAATCAACGGCAGCTACTCCTACCGCAGCACGAAGAGCAGCGATAAGCGGAGTAAGGGCAAGGAGTTGTCCGGGAGGTATCGTAACATACGTCGTACTCGCTCCCTTGTCGCGGATACTCTCGGCAAGCAAAGCCTTGCCTTCGGCAGAATCCGGAGCATTGATAGTGGCGGTAATGACAGGGTTTGGATTCGGTGCCGCCATCAGATAAATACCCTTGCCGGAGCGGTCATTGCCGGCAAAAATAATCTTCATTCCACCGAACATGAAGGGGATGCTTCTGGCTTTTTTTCTTTTGGGAGGCTTGCCAAGACCGATTGTTTTACTTTCATCATTAATAGGATTAATGACCGTCAGACTTCTTGCAGTCCGGTAAATTTTTTGGTTGATGATAAACATCAACGTTACTAAAATCAGATTTACTTTTTTCATTTTATTTATTATTTAATTTAATTGAATTGTTAGACTTCGTTTGGCGATGCAGCGAATCCGATTAGTCCCTTTGTAGAGCCAGTTTACAATGTCTGGAGAGGAGGAAGCAAGTAAATTACTTGAGGGGCAAATTTAGGAAATAAAAGAAGAATAACTATATCATCAAGTTGCATCCCCGCAAATCGCTGTTGTCGAATCGTCCGAGGACTTCAAAGGAATTATCATCGCTAATCTTACCCAAATCTTGCGTGGCGATGAAGGCGCAGGAGTAGATATTGGCGAGGTCTATGATGTTGATGCCGCCCGTTTTTTGGGATGATAAGAAGGACATCGGGTCGTTGATATTGCGAATTAATATCTTCATCCAAGGCGGACTTTGGAAGATGCCATCGCCGAAGGAATAGGCTTGGGAGAGGAGTTCCGTCATCCCATATTCCGAATGAATCGCGGCGGTATGGAATCGGTTGCAAAGGATTTCGTGGAGTTCATTTCTGATTAATTCTTGCCGCCTTCCTTTCATGCCGCCCGTTTCCATGATGATGCTATTGGAGAGGTTTAACTCGTGCTGTTCTGCCAAATCCAACAAAGCAAAGGACACGCCGAGGAGCAACACCTTCTTAGATTCACCCTTCAACTTGTTTAACTTATTCACTAAATCAAATCTATTATGGAGATAAAAACCACTGTCCGGATTGTTGCTTTGAAGAATCAAATCGTTCACCATAACTATCAAGGAAGAATGGTCGCGTTCAAGATACGAAGGCAACAAGGCGAGGATGCAATACTCCTTGATCGAACCATAGAAATACGCAAAGCCTTTGCGGAAACTCGTTTTGTATAATTCTATTTTGGATACATGATGTTTGCTGGGTGTAGAGCCTGTAGTGCCGCTGCTTTCAAAGATAATTTCAGTAGGATGCGTACCTGAAATGATGGCAAGAGATTTAAAGAACTCAATAGGGAGAAACGGGATTTGATCGAGCCTTTCCACGGCATCGGGATTGACTTTTAATAACTGAATATACTCGCGATAAACAGGATTATTCGCTGCCTGAAAATGGAATATCGACAAGGCACATTCGAGGAAATCGGCATCCGTTTTTATCTCAAAGATACGATGTTCTAATTCTTCCGGCTGTGGATTCATAAGACAAAAAGTAGGTTCTTATTCATGCCCGCAAAAGTAGAAAACCATTTTCCTATTTTTGCGGCTCTAAAAATTAAGCATGCACACACTTTTTCACATAGGGCGTTATTGTATTTTCATGAAGGGATTATTCCTCAAGCCGGAGAAAATCTCTGTTTATTATAAACAAATAAAACTCGAGATGATAGACATCGGCTATGGCTCTTTGGGCATCTCCGTCTTGATTTCGGTATTCATGGGCGCGGTGCTCACCATCCAAAGCGTACATAATTTGGTGAGTCCGTTAGTCCCGATTTATGCCATTGCCATCGTTACCCGCGATGCTGTTATTCTTGAATTTTCTCCTACCGTTGTATGCTTGGTGCTTGCGGGGAAGGTTGGGTCGAGCATTGCCTCACAATTAGGAACCATGCGTGTTACAGAACAAATAGATGCACTCGAAATTATGGGCATCAACTCATCAGGCTACTTGGTTTTACCTAAGATTATTGCCGCTATGTTGATCCTTCCTTTCTTAATTCTTATCACGATGTTTGTCGGTATTGGTGGCGGCTGGATGGCTGGTTCGATAACGGGTTTGATTAATTCGCATGAATTCCGCAGAGGATTATTAAGCGGCTTCGATACTTATAACATCACCTTTGCCTCGATAAAAGTGGTTATGTTTGCCTTTATTATTACCTCGGTTTCGGCATATCAAGGCTTCTATACAGAAGGCGGGGCATTGGAAGTGGGGCAGTCGAGTACACGAGCAGTAGTATGGTCGAGTGTCTTGATATTATTTATGGATTATGTATTAACCCAATTATTATTGATATGAAGATTGAGGTTAAAAATATCTACAAATCATTTGGCAACAAGCAAGTTCTCGAAGATGTTTCGGTAACGTTCGAGAAGGGGAAAATGAATCTCGTAATTGGCGGCAGTGGTTCAGGGAAAACGGTTTTGATTAAGTGCATGGTGGGCTTGTATGAAGTGGACAAAGGACAGATAGTGTATGATGACCGCAACTTCTCTGACATGGATTTCAAGGAGCGCAAACACATCCGGCAAGAGATAGGCATGGTGTTTCAGGGCGGTGCTTTGTTCGATTCATTAAATGTAGAGAAGAATATTATGTTTGGCTTAAACATGTTTTCTACCATGAGCCGCGAGGAGAAATTAGACCGCGTTAATTTTTGTTTGCAGCGGGTTAATCTTCCTAATGTCAATAAACTTTTTCCTTCGGAATTAAGTGGCGGGATGAAGAAGCGTGTTGCCATTGCCCGTGCCATCGCGATGAAACCGAAGTATCTCTTTTGCGATGAACCCAACTCTGGTTTAGATCCTCGCACTTCCATCGTTATTGATAATCTTATTGAAGAGATTACAAAGGAGTTCGACATACTGACCATCATCAATACCCACGATATGAATACGGTGGTCGAGATGGGCGAAAACATTGTTTATATCCACAAAGGGAAAGTATGGTGGGAAGGTACCAACCACGAAATTTACGATGTGGACAATAAAGAATTTAATGACTTCATTTTCGCCTCTCGCATTATGAAGAAGTTGAAGAAATAAAAAAAGGGAGATAAAAATATCTCCCTTTAGTTTTTTCTGAAAACCTGTCGAAACAGATTACCAACGGTTGTTGTCGCTACGACCTTTGTTGTAGCCACCACCTCCGCCGCCACGGTTTCCGCCGCCGCGATTGAAACCACCGCTACCAGCTTCCCTTGGTTTTCTTTCTTCCGCAACATTTACGGTTAATTTTTTACCATCAAGTTCCAATCCATTTAATTCGGACATCGCTTTATTGGCTTCTTCATCGTTTTCCATGTCGACAAAGCCAAAACCTTTGCTACGACCGGTCATTTTGTCGGTAATAATTTTTACAGAAGCAACTGTACCGAACTTTTCAAAATGCTCCCTTACTTCGCCTTCCTCTGTACTATAGGGAAGACCACCTACGAAAATTCTCATGTTAATATATTATTTAATTAGGCGGCAAATATACTAAAATAACTCAACATACAAGCCTTATTCATAAATATTGTTCATTAATCCATATTATCTCAAAAAAGAAATCAAACACCTGCGGCTCTATTTACAGGCAAAATGGGAAAAATGCTTCCGTTTTGATTCGTTATTCTCTTGTCAGATTATGAATTTTATTCTTCGTTTTATGATATTCCCCTTTTTGGGGAATGCAATAAAACGACGACTCGAGTTACGATTCTTCTCTCAAAGCCCCTTCCCGAAATAAAAAGTAAGCCCCACTCCTACCCCGATATTGCTGAAGTTATTGGCGGGAACGCTTTTTTGTGAGGGCTGACTCGGATAATGATAGATGGAAGGACTCTCGCTGTAATCGGTTTGCTTTTGTTCGATGGTATAATTAGCCAAGTTGCTGTTGGTGGATTCCACGACCTCGGCATGGGTAGCTGTCCATTGGAATCCGATATAATTCATCTCCGCGAAAACGGATAGCTGATGGGTCAATTTAAAGTTATATCCCAATGCCCATGTTGCGCCAACCGCCATTTTTCCTTGGGTAATGGCGGTGGTATAAAATATCTCGGGATGGGCGGGATCGGGCAGCCTCGGAATGGAATCGAAGACGGCAAAAATCCTATCTTGCTCCACCATTCCCCCGAAATCGAGGACGATGCCCAGCTTGGCATAAAAGGAATACTGGGTCTGTCCAAAAAATATTTTTATAGCAGGCATCAATTCGGAACGGTTAATGGAAAATGAACCGATAGGATTGCTGCCACCCTGTTTGAAACCGGTAGCATGATGGGCATATTCCAATTCTATATTAATCTTTTGCTGGTAAACCGGTACGCCTATCAGGGCAGAGAATCCGGTGGCGAGGGTAGTGCTTCCAGGATTATAAAACAACATAGGACCGCTGTTCGCTCCCATCCCAAACATACCGCTTACATACAAAGTTTGGGCGTTGATTTCGGTGGATAGTAGGAGAAGGAGGATTAGTATTCTGGGTAATTTCATCACTATTTTTAGGGATCAAATTTCAAACCATAAACCTCTAACCGTTTAGTTCGGGAAGGTTATTTCGAAGCGACCGATGGCGGTCAGGCTGTCGTTTTCGACCATAAAATATCTATATAAAATATTGCCGAAGGCAGAGCGTGGGAAGGACATGGTGGCTCCGGCGGGGACGATGACAAATATCCCGTGTGCTTCGCCTGGTTTGCGGACGACGAAGAACTTCAAATCCGTGGCTTCAAGATTAATGATGGTCAGTACTTCGTCTGCCAGGCGGGTACGAACGGCGATTTCGGCGATGGTATGTTTGGCAACGGTTTGGGTGATGACATTATCTTCCGGTCTGCTCATCAATTCAAACTTATCAATATACAAGCCGAGGATGTCTTCATTAGCTCCATATTGATGCACCAATTCGCCATAGATTTTAAAGATTTTATCTCCATAAATATCGTATTCGGTAGCCAAGTTGGAGGCGGTTGTTTTGACCCCGATTTTATTTTCTCCCAATACAAATTGGGCTCCGAAAGCGATCCCATATTTCGTCCCCATGGCTGCCTGAATGGTGGACAGTACGGAGTAAGGATCCATCCTGTCAATGATGGCAGCGAATTCGACCAACTGATCATCCACGCCGCCTTCAAACATCTTAGAATGTCCGTAAGGAAATATGGCGGCATATTCCGCAGTTCCCTTCAGGAAATGACTTTGAATTCCGTTATCCCAAACGGCTAAATCGTGGCTATGGATTTCCCCCATCACCTGGTTCTTCAAAACAACCGACCCATGTTGTGCTCCGGGAGTTGTTTGGCGAGCCAGATAATCCGCTTTATAGGCGGTTCGGAAGGGGGTAAATTCTATCAAAACAACGTTGATAAAACTGTCGCCATGATTCTCGGTCAAGCCGATAAACAGATACTCGCCAACGCGACCTAATTTTACTTTGCTGCCCTGGCAACTTGTAAGGACAAAATTTTTGAAAGGATGAAATCCTGTATTCATAATATTATTTTTTAATAATCTAAATTTTTCTGTGGCTGCAAAGTACGACATTTAATTCGGTTATTCAATACATTCAAAAGTTTTATCTCCATTTATTTTGCTTTTTAGGATAGGAATGGCAAAACTTTAACTTATCAACATTCAGTTCCAAAAACAATTCAAACTTCAAAAATCATCTGAAAACGACATTTGGAGGCAAAGGAAAGTAGGATTCTTTTCAAAAGTCTGCATTTGGAGCATCCGCTAAGTAGAAGTACCTCCAAAAGTCAATATTTGGAGCATCCGCTAAGTAGAAGTACCTCCAAAAGTCAATATTTGGAGCATCCGCTAAGTAGAAGTACCTCCAAAAATCAACATTTGGAGCATCCGCTAAGTAGAAATACCTCCAAAAATCAACATTTGGAGCATCCGCTAAGTAGAAATACCTCCAAATACCAACATTTAGAGGCATCGGAAAACAGGAAATATTTTTTCATTGAATCGGCAACCTCTGCTCCATTATTTAAGTATCCTTTCCCTCTCTCGAAGCCGTTTTATCAGGTATCAGAATTCCTCTAAACATAAAAAAAGAAAAGCCCTCCGATGCGTTATCGAAGGGCTTCCTGTTTTTTATTTGATAAAATCTTTTATAACATTCCGGCGTGGTTAGAAGATTCCGTTTCCGAATGCGGCACTGTCTGCAAAATGAAATCTTTTTCAGCACCTGGCTTGCTGTAATCGTAGGGCCAGCGGTAAACCGTTGGGATTTCTCCGGGCCAGTTACCATGAATATGTTCAACAGGAGCAGTCCATTCCAGAGTGCTTGAATTCCAAGGATTCTGTGATGCTTTCTTTCCTCTGAAAACGCTGTAGAAGAAGTTGAACACGAAAACTAATTGAGCAACTCCAGCCACAAGCGCAAAGATGCTGATCATGGAATTGATGTTCACTAATTGATCGAATTGGTCGTAAGCCGTGTTGGCATAATATCTTCTCGGAACGCCTGCCAAGCCTAAGAAGTGCATCGGGAAAAATACCCCGTAAACGCATATCAGCGTAAGCCAAAAGTGCCAGTAGCCGAGGGTCTTATTCATCATCCTGCCGAACATTCTTGGGAACCAATGATAGATACCCGCGAACATTCCGAAGATAGCTGAACTACCCATTACGATGTGGAAGTGAGCGACGACAAAGTAGGTATCGTGTAATGGAATATCTAATGCCGAATCTCCTAAGATGATACCTGTGATTCCTCCTGAAATAAAGAACGATACCAACCCGATAGCGAACAATATCGCAGGGCTGTAAACAATATTTCCTTTGAATATGGTGGCAATATAATTAAATACTTTTACCGCAGAAGGGATAGCAACAAGCAGCGTTGTAAACACGAATACCGAGCCTAAGAAAGGATTCATTCCGGTAATAAACATGTGGTGTCCCCAAACAACAAACGAAAGGAATGCGATAAATAACATCGAACCAATCATCGCTTTGTAACCGAAGATTGGTTTGCGAGATTGTGTCGCGATAACTTCTGATGTGATACCAAGAGCAGGTAACAGAACGATATAAACTTCGGGGTGACCAAGGAACCAGAATAAATGTTGGAACAGAATCGGGCTACCACCGTGGTGCTCTAAAGGAACTCCATTAATGAAAATATCAGACAGGTAAAAACTTGTTCCGAAACTTCTATCAAATACTAAAAGTAAAGCCGCCGCGAATAATACTGGGAAAGAAAGAATCCCCAAAATAGCAGTAATCATAAACGACCAAATAGTTAATGGTAGGCGAGTCATGCTCATACCTTTGGTTCTCATATTCACTACGGTTACTACATAATTAATACCCCCCAACAACGCCGAACCAATGAATAAAACCATACTCACCAACCATAATGTCATCCCTAATCCCGACCCTCCGATAGCTTGTGGCAAAGCACTCAAGGGAGGATAAATTGTCCAGCCACCAGAAGCCGCACCGTCTTCAAACAATAGAGAAGCGGTCATTACGCAACAAGAGCCGAAGAAAAACCAATAAGACAACATATTCAGAAATCCTGATGCCATATCTCGCGCCCCAACTTGCAATGGTATCAGCAGGTTCGCAAAGGTTCCGCTCAATCCACCGGTCAATACAAAGAACACCATGATGGTTCCATGTATCGTCACTAATGAAAGATAAAAAGTAGGATCTAACTTACCACCTTTTGCCCAATGTCCGAGAATCTTTTCCAGAAAAGGAAACTTACTATCGGGCCATCCTAATTGCAGCCTGAAGGTCATGGACATAAACATTGCCAGCAAAGCCATGATGATAGCAGTTATCAAAAACTGCTTCGAGATCATTTTATGGTCAGTACTGAAAACGTATTTCGTCCAGAAAGTTTGTTCATGATGATGATCATCATGCCCGTGAGCGTCGTGGTGTTCTATTGCGTGTGCTTGATTTTCCATATCCCTATATTGTTCTTTTTCGTTAATTTATTATTTTAAAGCAATTACATTTCCTTCGGCAGGAGTAGTGCTTGCAACATTTGTTTCAACTATCGGCTTCTGTTTGCTCATCCATTCAGTGAATTGAACATCGTCATCCACTACCACTTTCATTCGCATGGTATAGTGTGCCGCGCCACAAATCTTATTACATAGTAGGATGTAATCAAACTTATCATTCTTCGTAATTTCCCGCATCTTAGCCGTCGTAATCGTTGGCACAAAATAAAATTGAGTAGTCATCCCTGGTACGGCATTCATCTGCAAGCGGAAATGTGGCAGATACAAACTGTGAATTACATCTTGCGCACGGATATAAAAGTTAGTTGGCTGATTCACTTTCAAGTGCAATTCTTTGGTCAAAACATCGTCGCAGCCTACGCCATGTTTATCTAATGAATCTATTCCAAGAGGATTGTTCGGAGCAATATTCATGAAATAAGCACTGCCTAATTTATTATCTTTTCCTGGATAGCGCGCCGTCCAGTCGAATTGCTTTGCATATAATTCTATTAATTGAACATTAGTTTCTTTCGAGTGGTCGCTTTGTGTAATGCCATTCCAAACAGACAATCCATAAACAATCATTCCTCCCAAAACGATAGTAGGAATAATCGTCCAAATCAATTCTAACTTATGATTTTCGGGAATATATTCACCCCTGCGATTGCTATTATGCTTGTATTTCCAGGCAAAATAGAACAGTAAAATTTGGGTAATAAAGAAGACCACAAATATCAAAACATAGTTCACATTCATCAGCATATCAATCTCCACCCCATGCTTTGAAGCTGAGACGGGAAGGATGAATTTGCTGTATCGCCAGGTGGTATAAAATATAAAAAACATAAAAAGAAATAGGAAAACAAGAGTAATATTCCCTTGCGAATTGTTATCCTTATCGGTAATTTCTTCTGCCGGCGGAGGGCTTAATTTCGCGGTCAGCTCTAATATTCTTATGATCCGAGCTACAGCAATTATTACGAGTATTGTTACGATTAATCCGAGAAACGTTATCATTATTGTGGTATATTAAATTTGATTATTGTTAATTGTTATTGCATTCAGAGCATAAAAATTGGCTGTGGTATCCTTGGAAACCAATTTGGTATCGTAGGAATCCAATTTGGTATCGTGGGAATCCATTTTGGTTTCCTTGGAATCCAACTTGGTATCGTGGAAATTCAAATTGGTTTCCTTGGAATCCAATTTGGTATCGTGGGAATCCAAATTGGTTTCCTTGGAATCCAACTTGGTATCGTGGGAATCCAACTCCATTTTATTCACCATATTCCTGATATTTATATTTGTGGTCATTAAATTTTAAATATGATGCGCCATGCTTTCGGCTAATAAAGGATGGTTTTTGGCGATAAGAGGAGCTTTGGTTAAGGATGTGAATACCACGAAAAGGAATGCGCCTGCATATCCGAACATCACTCCGAATTCTATTAAATTAAAGCCGTGCCATTCGTTGCCGATGGTGCCCGGGATGACCATTAAATAAACATCTAACCAATGTCCGATGATGATTGCCGTGCCGGCGATGATTAATACTTTCACTTTTCGTTTCGCATCTCTCGTCATCAAAACCAAGAATGGGAAGCAGAAATTGATGAAGAAATTCAGCCAGAAAATGAATCTGTAATGATCCCAACGGGCTTTGAAATAAGTTACCTCTTCTGGCAAGTTGGCATACCAAATCAGCATGAATTGGGAGAACCAAAGATACGTCCAGAAGATGGAGAACGCGAACATGAATTTCCCCACATCGTGTAAATGGTTTTCGTTCACGTTGCCTAAATGACCTTTTGATTTCAGGTATATAATAAGCATACACATCGTCGCCAAACCGCTAACGAACAGCCCCGCGAAAGTGTACCATCCGAACAAAGTGCTGAACCAATGTGCATCTACCGACATCAGGAAATCCCAAGCCGATGTTGAAGATGTGATGCCGAAAAGGATGATGTAAACAGTGCCGATTTTCACACTTTTATCGTAATGACCGATGCCGCCGGTTAAGTCCTCGGCTAATGATTCCTTCCTTAACCAATAGGTGAAGCCCGCCCAAATCAGGAAGTAGGCTACGAGACGAATGGAATAAAATGGGATATTCAAAAAGCCTTTTTTGCCATCTAATATTGCATCATAATCGGGAGTTTCTTTGACGTAATTTTCGGGATGTGTCCAGTGGTATAAATCGTGGTGACCGAAGAGAAATATTAATATCATCCCGATGCCTCCGAATAAAATAAATTGTCCCATTGCCTCTGGTACGCGCTTGAATCCAACTGCCCATCCGGCTTGCGCAATGTAATTTACAGCTACAAAAAAGGTGCCGCACAAGGCGATTGCTGTGAAGTAAAAATTATTAACTAATAATGCCGCCCAGGTCCTATGTGGATTCATCAAGAACCCAACAATTATCGTAAGAACGCCAATAGCCATCAGAACCCGGAAAAAGTTTTTGCTATTATTTGTGAAATTAAATTCCATATCCTTGTCTTTTTTTGTTAATCTTATTTACTTGGTTTTTGCTCTCGCCTTTGCGGGAGCTTTCGCTGCCATTTTTGGAGCCATCGCAGTATCTTTCTTAGATGCTGTTGAATCAGCCGAAGCAACATCGCCACCCAACTTTTGTAATGTTTGAATGTATTGAATAATTTTCCAACGGTCGTTTTGCTCTAATTGAGATGCGTGAGAGCCCATTAAGTTCTTTCCATAGGTAATCGTCCAAAACATTTTTCCTTCAGGCAAATCTTTCAATGGTCCTGAATAAGAAGGTGGTGGTGGAAATTTTCCATTCGCCACAATCGAACCATTTCCTTTACCTTCCGGTCCATGGCAGTGAATACAAAAGATCTCGAATAATCTTTTCCCTTCAGCCAGATTTTCGGGCGTCTTAGCGAGTGGACTCATTAATTCTTTACCTGCCGCTTCATAACCTTCATTAGTATTTGGGAAAGCAAATGGCATAGCTTGATCCCTGGCAATCGTGCCAGTAACAGGTCTTCTGTTTGTCAAACTATCTTTGAAGTTTGGGTTCCTGGAATTTTGTTTATAAGATGGACCACGATACATATCAGGCATAAATTCATAGCCGGGATTATTGGCTGCATCATTACAACCGACAATCATCGTAACTATTCCAATGCCGAATAGAAAGTATATCAGGCTGGTCTTAGTCAGTTTTGCGAAGAGATTAATTCTAAATTTCATACGTCAATTTTTATAAACATTAAACTCTAACTTCTGAAGCTCCCGTTGATTTCAGGATGCTTTTTATCTGATCCAAATTATCGGTATCCTTCACTTCTATCTGCATAATAAATTTATCATCAGTAGTCCTTGGATCTGGATTGGAAGCAGTAACTCCAGGCAATATTTTACTTCTCAATAAAAAAGTAATGAACATACCATGTGCAGCACAAAGCACTGTTGATTCAAAGGTTACCGGAATGAACGCTGGTAAATTTTTATACAGCGCAAAGTTCGGTTTACCACCGATATCAATGTGCCAATCATGTACCATCATATACCAAAACATCAACAAGGCAAGCGTAGTTCCAGTGGCTCCATAAAGAAAGGCGCACATGGAAATTCTTGTCCTTGGGACGCCGATGATTGGGTCAATTCCATGTATCGGAAAAGGACTCCAAACATTGGTAATCTTCAATCCCATCTCACGTATTTTCTTTGCTCCGACTACGATATCGTGATCGTCGTCATAAACTCCTAATATCAATTTTTTACTCATGGTGGTGTGGTATATTTTTGTGTGATTTATCACTGGTTGCTTTCAAAACTGTCTTTAATTCGTTCAAGGCGATTACCGGAAATACTCTTGCGAAAACCAAGAATAATGTAAAGAACAATCCGATGGTGCCGATAAAGATTCCCATTTCAATAAAGGTCGGATGATACATCGTCCAGCTTGATGGAAGGAAATCTCTGTGCAATGAAGTTACAATAATTACAAAACGCTCGAACCACATCCCGATATTTACGAAAATAGAAATGATAAATGTAGCGATAACGCTCGTCCTGATTTTCTTAAACCAAAATAATTGTGGCGTGATTACATTGCAAGTCATCATTGACCAGTATGCCCACCAGTAGGGTCCCGTTGCTCTGTTAATAAATGCGTATGCTTCATAATTATTGCCCGAATACCAAGCGATAAAGAACTCGGTGAGGTATGCAATTCCAACGATAGATCCCGTTAGAATAATAACTTTATTCATAGATTCGATATGCTGAATCGTGATATATTCTTCTAAGTCAAGCACTTTTCTTGCTACTAACATCAAGGTCAATACCATCGCGAAGCCAGAGAAAATAGCTCCCGCAACGAAGTATGGAGGGAAGATAGTAGTATGCCAACCTGGAAGGATTGATGTAGCGAAGTCCATGGATACAATCGTGTGAACCGAGAGTACAAGTGGTGTCGAGATTCCTGCCAATACCAAGGCAACTTCCTCATAACGACTCCAGTCTCTTGCCGTGCCTTTCCAGCCAAATGAAAGTGTTCCATAGATGAACTTCGATGCTGGCTTAATTGCTCTGTCGCGGATGGTGGCTAAGTCAGGAATTAATCCTAAATACCAGAAAACCAATGATACAGAGAAGTAGGTCGAGATAGCGAAAACGTCCCAAAGCAGTGGTGAATTGAAGTTCACCCACAGCGAGCCGAATTGGTTTGGCAATGGCAACATCCAATAATCTAACCAAGGACGACCGGTGTGAAACAATGGAAATAATCCCGCACAAACTACCGCGAAAATCGTCATGGCTTCTGCCGAACGGTTGATGGACATCCTCCAGCGTTGGCGGAATAATAAAAGGATAGCGGAAATCAAAGTTCCGGCGTGTCCGATACCGATCCACCAAACGAAATTGGTGATATCCCATGCCCATCCGACGGTTTTATTCAAGCCCCACGACCCGATTCCGTTGCCGATGGTGTAGGCGAGGGAGCAAATTCCCCACGTCATACAAGTTGCCGAAATGATAAAGGAAAGCCACCACCATTTATTGGCTTTGCCCTCGACTGGTCTGCATACATCTTCGGTGATCTGGTGGTAGGTTTTCTCGCCTAATACCAAGGGATCCCGAACTGCACTTATTACTATTTCACTCATAGTGATTTATTATTTCTTATTATTTAATTGATTAACAATGGTATTATAGGGTAGTTGAAGTAGTTGGTAGACAGGCGTACCAACTTGGTAGACAGGTCTACCGATTTGGTAGACAAGCGTACCAACTTGGATGACAGGCGTACCGATTTGGTAGACAAGCGTACCAACTTGAATGACAGGCGTACCGATTTGGTAGACAAGCGTACCAATTTGGTAGACAGGTCTACTGATTTGGTAGACAAGCATACCGATTGCGATTTACTCATTTTAGTATTTGGGATATGTATCGGGGTGGTCATTTTAGTTATTTAATGGAATTTCAATGCCAGTTTTTTTAACGACTTCTTCTAAAAATGTATCATCGCCGCTTTCAAATTCTTTAGGTGTGAATGTGAGAGGTTCAATATCTAAAAACTTGTGATCTGCGATTTTTATTGGATTAAGGCTTTTCAAATCATAAAATGGGTTACCGGTAAATTGGTCAGAAACAAATGCCACATCAATATCAGAATATTGATGTGTCCTTCCACTAGCAACCGACCCAAAAAGAATAACCTTTTGAAAAGTAATATTCCTTTCAGCACAAGCCGATATGAAATCGTTGATTAGTTTTATTGCAGTTTTTCTAGTAAGCATTTCTTTAATGATTCTGATTCATCCATCAGATTTTGTGTAAACTCTTTAGTTGCTGTTTTATAAATTTTATCCTGGTAATCAGTATATCTGCCTTCTAATTGATAAGTATTCATGCTTAACATTAAGTCAGTTTGCTCTGAATTAAATTTCAAAGAAGTCTGGTCAAGAATTTTTACTAAGTTATGGATTTTTGGTGGCGTATTTCCTTCATTATATTTGACCCACAATCCCTTGCAAATTTTTTCCAAAGATAAATGAATTAAGAACAAACAGAATACAAAATCCTTATCCTTAAAACACCTTTCAGCTCTTACCCAATCTCTATCTGCATTCATAATCCAATAATTTATATGTTCCTCTTTGCTCATCATATCTAAAACTCCGTAGCATCATCTTTAATAATTTATTATCTTATTACGCCTTAGCTTCCTCCACATTCCTGATCTTGGTTTGATAAACCACATTCGGCTTAACATCCAATTCTTCCAGCAAATGGTATGACCTTTCTTCCTTGCCTTGTAGGCTCAATTCGCTATTCGTGTCATTCCAATCTCCAAAAGTAATGGCATTAGTCGGGCAGGCTTGCGAACATGCCATCTTGATTTCGCCATCCTTTATTTTGCGTTTATCTTTCTTCGCAACTAATTTCGTTTCCTGAATCCGCTGAACACACATAGAGCATTTTTCCATAACGCCTCGTGAACGAACCACGACATCTGGATTCAATACCATCTTGCCCAAATCATCATTCATGTTGAAGTCGAATTTTGGATTGTCAGCATATTTAAACCAGTTGAAACGACGAACTTTATATGGGCAGTTATTGGCGCAATATCTCGTACCAACGCAACGGTTATAAGTCATTTGGTTCAAGCCTTCAGAGCTATGGCTTGTCGCGATAACCGGGCAAACCGTTTCGCATGGCGCATGGTTGCAATGCTGACACATGATCGGTTGAAAAACCACTTGCGGCTGCTCTGCGGGATGCTCCATGTTTGATAAATCTCCCTTTTTGGCATCGCTTGAATAATACCTGTCAATACGCATCCAGTGCATTTCACGGCTACGCATTACCTCCGCTTTTCCAACAACAGGGACATTATTTTCAGCAGTACAAGCAATGACGCAAGCACCACATCCGATACATGAATTCAAATCAATGGACAAACCCCATTGATGGTTTGGTCGCGGATGACCAGGATTTTCTTTGGAAGCCCACAAATCCACATCTTCGGGCTTCTGCTTGCCATCCATCGTAACAACATATTCCTGCTCGTTTCCAGCCTTTCCATCTTTGCGATATTCCTCCAAAGAAGCTTCCTTAACAACTGGTCTGCCCATCATTGTGTGATGAGTTTGGGTAGAAGCTAATTCATAAGTCTTGGCAGTTTTCTTAACATCAGCAGCAGTGAAATATTGAATACTTCCATTCACAAATTGAGAGAACGGATAAGCATTAACACCGATAACTTTGGTCTTGGAACTGCTTGTTTTACCAGCATTAGTTCTGCCATACCCGATAGCCAAAGAGCCGGTATCGGCAGCCTGACCAGGTTGCTCCAACACAACTACATCAACAGAATATCCATTAACAGAAACCGTAGCAACATCACCTTGTTTGAAATTCATCCTCTTGGCAGTGCCCGGAGATAAAGCTAAATAATTATCCCAACAAACCTTAGAGATTGGATCAGGTAATTCCTGCAACCAAGGGTTGTTAGCCTGGTTGCCATTTCCGAGACCAGTCTTTTCATAAACCACCAATTCAAAACCACTTCCGGAAGATTTCTGAATACCGGCAGCAGCTTCGGCAGTTTTATTTGCGGTCCTTGGAGCGGCTTTGGTTTTATCTTTTGAATTATCCTTAGCAACTTCTTTTGGCTTATCTTTTCCTTTTTCAATCGGAGCTGCTTCGGCAGTTAATTCAACAACACCGTCTTGCAAACTCTTATTCCAGAAGTCTTCAAACATCAAGTGTTTCTCTTTAGTCTTGCCTTCATGGAAGAAATTCTTTTTCCAATGATCCTGAATGTAATCGTGGTAAGATTTGTTTTCAATACCAGCCCAAATCATCAAACTTTCCTGCGCTGCTCTTGTTGAGAACAAAGGATTAATAGTTGGCTGAGATAAACTGACATGACCTTTCTTTGGTTCGGCATCATTCCAAGATTCCAAGTAATGATTATCCGGCGCAACAATAAAACCATCAATAGAAGCAGTTTCATCTTCACGATCTGTGAAGGTTACTTTCAAACTAACTTTCGCACAACCAGTTTTGAATGCATCGGCTTGAGCCTTACCTAAAGTATAAACAGGATTAACATTATATAAAATCAATCCATCAACCTTTCCATTGTTCATGTCATCAATCAACTCCTTAACTTCGGCATCATTTCCTTGCTGAAGATTACTTGGAGTTGTGGTATCAATCGTAACACCATAACTACCCAATAGCTGATTGATTTGATTCACCAAAATCTGAACATTCTTATCATTAGAACCAGAAACCACCAAAGCATTTCCTTTATTTCTCCACAATTCATCTGCAGCTTCTTTAATTGATTCATCGGCTTTGCCAAGATCGCTGCCATTGTATGTTGGCTCTCCAGCTTTGCTAGCAATCTTATTATATAATGAGAGAACCGCTGATCCCATTTCAGATGGTTTTATAGCAATTCTCTTATCAGCATTACTACCAGTTACAGAAAGCGCAGTTTCAAATTGAATATGCTTAGACATCGAAGCATCTTTGTTGCTGCCACGAAGTTTACGTTTTGCAACATACTGTTTTGAATATTCAATCGGAGATAACCAATTCACCAGAAAATCTGCATCAAAACTAACGATTGCCTTTGCATTATCAAAACGATAAGATGGAATCATTGCACTGCCAAATGTTTCTTCATTAGCCATGCGCATTCCGGAAAAAGAAACAGCATCGTAAGTAATATGTTTGGTGCCGGGATATTTATTTATGAAATCTCCAATAACAGCTTTTGTAGAAGGACTGATAATAGTAGAAGAAAGGATTCTCAAATTACCACTCTTACCCGCAGCCGCATTACCTTTTGCTGCACCTCCCTTAACAACCTTTCCTTTCTTATCCTTTACTTCCTCAACTGGTTTGCTCGCTCCATACAATGCAACTAATTTATCTGTAACCGCCTTATCAACTCTATTCCAAGTGGCAGGTCCCTTATCTATTAAAGGAGTCTTCAATCGTGAAGAATCATACAAACTCAAAACAGAAGCCTGAACGCGGGCATTAGTTCCTCCTTTAGTTATAGGAGATAACTCGTTACCCTCAATCTTGATTGGGCGACCTTCGCGAGTCTTCACGATGATGCTGCAATAATCTCTTCCATCGAAATAGGAGGAAGCATAATAATTAGCAACGCCAGGAACTATTTCCTCTGGTTTAATCAAATAAGGAATCGTCTTCCTTACCGGAGCCTCACAAGCGGCAAGCGTTGCGACACCCACACCAAAGCCCAGTATCTTCAGGAAATCCCGACGACCGGTGGTGTTATTTGCTTCTGCTTTGCTGCTAAATATTTCTTCTAAAGGAAGCTCTTCGGCAAACTCCTGATTCTTTAATTTCTCGAATTCAGGGTCGTTTCGTAATTCCTCTAAGCCCTTCCAATATTGCTTTTCCATATTCTTTCTATTTCTGTTTTTATTCGAATATTAATAATGACAACGTGCACACTCGGTTCCGCCGATATTAGCGACTTTGATAGTATCTCCCGGATGCTTATGATCCATGTAATCTACAATTTTATCGTAGTAATGATTTCCCTTAACTTGAACAGGTGTAGCCAAGTGGCAATCTATACACCAGCCCATTGTTAGTTTGGAATACTGTTTAGCTGTTGTCATTTCCTGAACCGGACCATGACAAGTCTGGCATTCAATCTTTCCAACTTTCACGTGCTGGCTGTGATTAAAATACACGAAATCCTGCAAGTTATGAACTCTGTTCCATTCAATTGGTTTTGGATTATTACCATATTGCTGTGTGCTTGGATTATAATCCAATGCCTTATATATCTTCCCGATTTCTTCGGTAGCAACCGCTCCATTATCTAATTGAACATCGCTTTCCTTAATTGCTTTATGACAATTCATACAAACATTAGCGGTAGGAATTCCAGCAGTCTTGCTGTGCTCAACTCCAGAGTGGCAATACACGCAATTAATTCCATTATCACCGGCATGAATTTTATGTGAGAACTGAATCGGTTGATCTGGTTGGTAGCCGGTAGTTACACCGATATTCCACAAAGTATCCCAACCCTTCACGGTGCTCCATGACATAAATACAATTAAGATGATTGCTACCAACTTTTTATTATTCCTCATCCAAAACCAAAGTGCTGCCAATGGTTTCCGTTCGATAGGAGCAGGTAAGCCTTCTTTTTGCCTCACCACTTTATTTAAGCCCTTCACTGCCTTGCCAAGCACTAATACTAATATTAATAATATGATGCCGCAAACCACAAGTATCAATCCTAAATTATCGCCTTCTGCTTTTCCACTCGTTCCGGATGCTGCTACAACAACTTTCTTTGGTGCCTTTGCACTTTCGGCATCAATGTATGCCACGATAGCTTTGATATCATCATCTTTAAGATTCTGCGGAGGCATGACGGTCTTGTTGAATTTCGCGAAGAGCGAGGTAGCATAAGGATCGCCGGAAGCGATGACGGCTCCTGAATTCTTTACCCACTTGGTAATCCATTCCAAATTTCTTCTTTTCGAGACATCTTTCAGGTCTGGACCGAGGACTTCTTTGCCGACGGCATGGCAACTGGTGCAATTTCCGCTGAACAATGCCGCTCCATCTTGAGCGAAAGTAGCAGATGAAATCAGCACTACAAAAGCCATTGCCGAAAGTATCTGAAGACTGCGATATATAAGGGTTTTTCTCATAGTTTAATGCGTTAAAGCGAGGAGCGATTTTTCTGTTTTATTGGCGTTCATTTTGGGATATTTCTTTTTTGTCGAGGGCGCAAATTTAGAAATTTGTTTTTATAAAAAAAGGATTTGTTAAGAAATTTATAAAATATTTCTCATTCTGTCGCTTTCGGCTTGTTCTTAAATGCCAGTTGATGGGTGTCGGATTCGACGCCGACTTCCTTATTTTTTATCACTCCTTTCAAAAAAACTTCCAATGCTTCGGTTTCCGTTTCGGCATGGCGTTCGAGGGTGAATTTTGCGCCGCCAAAGAAAATTTTGCGTTCCCAAATCGTTGTCCCTGCAACTTTCAGATAGATATTGTGTCCTTGCAAATGCTTGATTCCTTTGAGGCTGAAAAAAAATTTTCCTGCCTCGGTCGTAATCCGAACTTTAGGCTTGTATTTATCTTCATTAAACAAATCTTCGGCACCGATCAGATGCAACATTTTCCCGATTGTATCGGTCCATCCTCCGCCTTTCATCAGCCGTCCTCGTAGGGCGCGAATGGCTCCTTTCATATCCGGCAAAATTTCTGCAGGAGGGGTCGGATAAATCGGCACATGCAAATGGGTTTCCATCGAAACAGATGCCGGACCATTCAACTGGGCTTGTTTAAATTTATTCGCCTCCATCGCGCTGGTACTCGCCGCCTCGCAGCAATCAAATACATATTTGCATCCCAAATGATGCTTCTGGATCAATTCCAAATCGTCATCCGAGATGCCCAAATCGTCTTGCAATGCCAGAAGATGTTCATCCAATGAGCGATTAAATCAAGCCAGCCTTTCTCCTCTTTAGGCTCCCATTTCTTGTGCATTTCTTTTTTCTTTCTTGCCATTTATTTTTTAATTAAGTATAAATTTTGTTTTGACAGTCGCTCATAAAATCGTTCAGAATAGAGATTTTATAAGGGAAATCGCTCTTTTGGAAGCATAAAACAGACTTCCGATTGGCTCATCAGCCGTTGCGAAAACATTTTTCGCAGTTGCGAAATATTATTTGGCAGTTGCGAAAACTTTCATCACAGTTGCGAAAACATATTTCGCAACTATTAATATTGAATAACAACTGCGAAATTATATTTGGCAGTTGCGAAATATTATTTCGCAACCACCATTTAATGCCTCGCAACTCGTATTTTATGCCTCGTTTTCCATGCTCAATTTTCGTTTCTCAACTCCCCATTCCCCTCCCTCTTTTCTGGAGAAAATAAACCGGTATTCCGAGGACTACAATTATTAATCCCGGGTAGGCAAAGGCGGGCTTATAAATTAATAAATCTATGCAGATGGCGGCAGCGATGAGGATATATAATGCCGGCAGTACGGGATAGCCCCAAGCCCTGTAAGGACGGGGTGCATCAGGTTTTTTCCTGCGCAAGATAAAGATGCCGCCGATGGTAAGAATATAAAATAATAAGGCGGCGAAAATAATGTAATCCAACAACTGCCCGTAGGTGCCGGAAAGGCATAAAATGCTTGCCCAAATACCTTGGAAGATAAGGGAATTCGCGGGTACGTCCTTGGAATTTAATACCCCCGCCTGGCGGAAAAATAAACCGTCCTTCGACATGGCATAATAAACGCGTGCACCGGCTAAAATCAAGCCGTTGTTGCAGCCGAACGTGCTCACCATAATCAATGCCGCCATGACATACACCCCGATGTCGCCAAAGATGGCGGAAGTAGCGGCAGTGCCTACTCGGTCTGCCGTCGCGAATTGGATACCATGCCCTATCACGTCGGTCGCGTTTGGCGTACCTGCCATCGGCAAAACCATGATGTAAACTAAGTTCGCCAAAATGTAAATAATCGTTACGATCAGCGTCCCGAAAAAGAGTGCCAGCGGGATATTCTTTTGCGGATTTTTTATCTCCCCCGCAATGAAGGTTACGTTGTTCCACGCATCGCTGGAGAACAGGCTGCCCACCATCGCTACGCCCATGGCAGTAAGGATTCCGATACCTGCAATCGGGATGATGGAGAGGACTCCTTTGTCATTCACGGTCGTGGTATTCGCATCCCAAAAGGTATTCATATTTAATGAAAACGTAGAGCTTTTCGAGCCTACGATGATGCCACAAATTATTAATCCGAATAGCGCAATGAGCTTCGTAGTGGTGAAGAAAGTCTGGATGGTTTTCCCCAGATTTACGCCGCGAATATTGGTGATGGTTAAGAGTACGATGGTCGCGATTGCCAGTATCTGTGCGGCATTCACGCTGAACGAGCCGATGGTCATCAAGATATTCCGCTGCCCCAATTGCGGAATAAAGACGGACGTGAATTTCGCGAACCCTACTGCTACTGCGGCTATCGTGCCCGTTTGTATCACCATAAAAAGCGTCCATCCATAAGCAAAACCCGCCAGCGGATTGTAGGCTTCGCGCAGGTAAACATACTGCCCACCTGCCTTGGGCATCATGCCCGCAAGCTCGCCATAACTCAATGCCGCGATGATCGTTACCAAGCCCGTAATGAGCCATACAAGCATCATCCAGCCGCCTCCGCCTACCGTTCTCCCGATGTCGGCACTGACGATAAAAATGCCGGAACCGATCATCGAACCGGCGACTATCATTGTCGCATCAATCAATCCTAATGATCTTTTAAATTCTGTTGGTTTTGTTTCTTCCATTGTTCTTTAGTTTTATTCGGCGACAAAACTACTTTTTACCATGGAAGTAAAATTTCTCGCCCTCGTGGGTTATTTCTTTAGGAATGAGATTACATAATGGTCCGCCCAATAACAAAAGGGCGGCATGCGACTAATCTTCTGGTCTATCGCGGCAAGGGTTTTGTATAATTTAGGATTGTTGATGGCAAATTTTTCCTTATATGGCGGCAGGCTGATGCTGGCTAATCCTTGCAGATGAATCATTTTATACTTCGCACCAAAAGCCTTCTTCACAAAGCTCGGCGAATAGTAATAAGTATCGAAATAAATACCCTCGAGATGCGATTTTGCGGGTCTCGGGTTGCGATTCGCTGGTCTGGATTTGTAATCCAGACCTTTCATCCTTCGGAATGCCATCTTAAAGTTTCCTTTGAATAAGGATAGTAGCTCCCACGGGCATATCGGAGGCATGATTACTAAGGTTACGATGCCGTTCGGGTTTAATAAATCATCGAATTGCTGGATGACGTTATGTAAATCTTCGGCACAGTTCAATCCCCCGAAGTTAGAGTATATACAATCGAACCTTTGAGGCATTATTTGGGATAAATCGTTGAAGGAACATTGCCTTACTTGTAGGTTTTCTTCGAGGCTGTATGCTTTAATCTTCTTATTGATCTCCTGAATCATACCCATTGCATTATCTGTCGCCAAAACATGATGTCCTCGCAAGGAAAAATACACCGCATCCAAGCCAGTGCCTGCATTTAATTCAAGGATGGTGCTATTTCCCTTCAACGAAGATAAAACGTATTGCCTTACTATGTTTCGCATCCATTGCAGAATAGGATTTTCATTATCCAAGGTATCAAATTCGGCTGCCTGTATAGAAAAGGCTTCGCTTACTAATTCCTCTTGCTTAATCATGATTGATTCCTTATTTCTTTAATGCTTTCAGCCGGTAATTCAGCACCGATGCAGCAGGAATATAATAGCATAAGGATAACACCTTGATCAATTTATTATAGTCCATACCTCCTGGCTCGGCGATAATGTCTTTCAGCGTTTGAAAGCCTTGTTGTTTCCGATATTTCTTATGTATCAGACGGTGCAAGTGTTTATAAAATTCAGGTTTATAAGTGTTTTGAAACATCAAGACTAATTCATCCGAATCCTTCCAGTTTGTTTTTTCTTTAAGTTCATCTTTTACAAGGTCATAAAACTTCGTTCCCGGCAAAGGATATGATACAGAAACGCCGATGTCATCAGGCATTAGGTCAAGCAGCATCTTAATTGTTTGTTCTATATCATCCATTGTTTCGCCAAGGTATCCAAATTGCAGGAAGAATGCGGGTTTGATGCCGTTCTTCTTCAAAAGTTTTGTGGCGGTATATATCTGTTCGATCGTTGTACCTTTATCCATCCCATCAAGTATCTTTTGCGAGCCGGATTCTGCTCCTACCCAAGCGGTTTCGCATCCTGCTTTGGCTAAGGCTATGATGTTATTTTCTTCCAATAATAAATCTACGCGAGATTGTATTTTAAAGCGATAATTCTTACCTTCCGTAAGCGTGGCAAAGGCATTTATCCAGCCTGGTTGTAATCCAAAAATGTCATCAGTAAACCAAATATGATCAAACTGATAGTGTGTTTTTAAATACTCCATTTCTTCCACGACATTCTTTGGTGATCGCACATTATAACGATTTCCATAGATCGGTTTTGCACACCAATTACACTTAAAAGGACATCCCCGCGTGGTGCTCATATTCAAAGAAAAATAACCCCATGTATTTATCCAGGTATTACGATAAGTTTCCATCTCGATCAGATCCCACGCTGGCATGGGTAGTGTATCCAAATCCCTCAATACATCACGCTTTGCGGTCTTTATAACTTTTTCATTTTTAATAAATGCAATACCTTTTATTTCTTCATGCGATTGTTGTTGTTCGATACTATTTATTACTTCCAACAGTGTTATTTCGCCTTCACCTATAATAATTATATCGGCACCTTTATCCAAATATTCTTGATAGCGATCTGTTGAATCCGAACTCGAAACAATTACTTTGCATCCGGCTTCTTTTCCGAGGCGAATCATATCGAATGCCGCGTCGCGCATATTGGTCAGGCACATCTTTGTGAGGTAATTAAATCCGTCATCATAGATTATTAAATACTTCGGTTTTTCTTTTTCGAGAAACGGTATTAATTCATTCGGATTTTTGGCAAACATGGAATCGAATAATGCTACCTGGTTGCCATTTTGTCGCATTACCGATGCAGCATAGATGGTTGCCAGGGGCGGATATGGTTGTTGTTGCTTCCATTGTTTTGAATCGAAGCGGAGGAAGTATGAATGTGTAAAAAGTAGTGCGGCCATTAGCTTAAACTGATGCCGAATTCTTCCTCGTAATGCAAGATTTTTTCTGTTAAAGCATTCAACACTTTTGTTTGATATCCGTTGGGATGATGTTTGGAAATATTTTTACGGGTTCGCATCTTCAAATCAAATTCTTCGTCATTAAATTCTTTAAATTTATACTTCCAATGGCGCAAAGTTATCTTAAAAAAAAGAGTGTCCATCTGCTCGCCGAGGCTTGTATTCAGTATTTTTTCCAGCAAGGTTTTTATCCGATAATTTTTTGTGTGAATGTCACCAAACAGTTGTTGTTTGGGGAAGTTCGGGTAGTATTCTTTAGTCCAGCTATTAGCATCCATCCAAGAATTATACAAATTAATATTGAAAGTAGGCATCACAAAAACCAATTCGGTTGCGGTGAAAATATTTCGATCCTGAATCTCCAAGGAATCGGTATCAATAAAATAATTTATGCAAAAATATTGATGAGAATTGAGCAGAAAAATCTTCTTAAACAACACTAAGAATGTGCGACATACCCATAATCTACCGGATTTACTGATGATAAAATAATCTATGTCGCTCTCTTTTTCCATATAGTTCTTCGACAACGACCCTGTGATACCAATGCCTTCGACATAGGGAAAAAAGGAGATAATTTTGGAATATTTCCAGGCTTTTTGATAGTATTTTTTTGCCATCAAGTTCCCTTCCACCCTTCTTTTTATCATTGCTTCGCCATTGCCAATAAAAATAAAACCGTTCATTGTCTTCACCAAATTCCTCTTGATAAGTCCGTCCATGGCTTCATTAATTTCTTCGGAATTGGCATGGATATTTTGACAAAAACGATGTAATTCGATAGCGGTAATAGGGTATTTGAAGACATCGAAATACAGGATTGTTTTGATAATTGCTACCTGAAGGCTGCTACACTTTGTTTCTATGGGTACTTCAGTAAGATTTTTTGCGCTATTCATCAGATTGAAAGTGAATTTATAGGGATTCGGCAGGATAAGGTTCTTTTCGGGGCGGCGAATATACTATTTGGGAGCGTCATCGGAGGGTAAAGGAGCCATTCTGTACGTTCCTTCTGCAATTCCATATTCTTTTCCAAAAATAGAATATTGAATTCCAAAAATAGTATAACGAATTCCAAAAATAGAATATCTTTTTCCAAAAATAGAATATGCTTTTCCAAAAATAGAATATTGAATTCCCAAAATTCGTTATGCTCTTCCAAAAATTCGTTATGCTCTTCCAAAAATTCCGTGTTATATCGCCTCTGGGATGATAGAAATTGGAATTTTAATGACAACAAGGTTTTCATTATTTGAAAGATTAATTTTTATTTTTAGTAATTTTAAAGATAAAATTAATTTCCCAATATCTTTCTTTACGATAAACTTCTACCATCAAGAAATTATTGGTTTCGGCATATTCTCTTATCTTCCCAATTTCACATTCATCGGATAGAATCATGATTGTCTCGGAATCGAAGTTCATAAAATCGGGAAGTTGTTGGAAAAGATTCTGAAAAAACTCCAAATCCTTGCCGGCATACCATGCTTTTTCGGCATCATTTTGGGCAATTCCTCTGAAATAAGGAGGATTGATGACAATAATATCGAATATTTGGCGCGGAATCTGATCAAATAAATCGGAATAGATAACGGTAGCTTTTTGCTTGTTCATTTCCAGATTTTTTAAGGTATTATTTATGGCATGAATGTTAATATCGGAGGCAAAAACGACAGCATTTTTCTTTGCTGCAAGTATCGAAATCAATCCCGATCCACAACCTAAATCGAGGAACTGTATAGCATCGAATTTTATGTTATCATTAAGATAATCAATCAATATTTTAGTGCTAAAAAACAAACCCGGATGGAACACTTCGGGCATAATAACGACCGAAATATCATCGTACCGATAAAAATTTTCATCAGAAAGATATAAAGACACTATGGGTTTAAAAGTCTTGTTAAGAAACGCTTTGAGGAGTTGTCTGAAAGTCATTTCCAACAGCTAAAATCCTTCCACTTCCGGTTGGCGATACTTCAAAATCTTTTGTAAAACTTTTATTTCGAACGGAAACCGATACCAATTCTGATGATACCGAACGGAGGATAGCCTTTTCATGGCATTTATCTTCACAGAAGACTGTTTGATGTCAGATATTGTGGGATAATATCCATTCAAAACGGTCTCAAAATTACGAATTTTATCCACCATCTCGGCAGTCAGCCACGGGGTCAAGGGGTTTTTCCTCAAATCAAAGTTTTCCCAGGCGGGACTTAGCCAATCTTCCAACTTTTTTGGATAATGAAAGCCACTATTCAACACCGATTTGAACATTTCCGAACCTTCCGTCGGGACGGGACTATAGAGGTAAATAATGATCTCTGTCTTCGGATTAATTTCCTTGATAGTTTTGATAAATTTTATGTCTTCATCAATTTGTTTCATAACCAATTCGGGCGTATCCGCAGGGATTCCGAGCACAAACGAGTATTCCGGGATAATATCGAATAGTGCCATCCTCGCCGCGAATTCTTTTATCTGTTTAGATGATTGTGTTCCGCCCTTGTCCATCCTTTTTAAGACCGCATCGTTACCCGTTTCGGCTCCGAAGAAGATCATTTTGCAACCTGCATCACGCATTTTCTTTAAAGTAGTATCAGAATATTTATTGATCGTATCTATTCTGCCTTCGCCCCACCATATCATGTTTTCCTTCTGTATTAAATCCGAAAACTCGATAACTCTTTTCTCGGAAACGAAGAAATTATTGTCATGAAACTCTATCGCATTGCCGCCATATGTATCTTTTAAGAATTTAATGTCATGATAAATTCCCAAAGCCGATTTACCTTTCCATCGCGCCTCATAAATAGGGACGACAGCACAGAAAGAACAGGTAAACGGGCAACCAAAACTGGAATGATAAGCAATAGTTTTCGTGCCGAGATAGGTCTTTCCTAAATATTTCTGTATGGGATAAAAAGAATTCAGTTTAGCATAAGGTAATTCTGGCAAAGAATCCAAATCGTATAGATCATCTTTAGGCGTTTTTACAACCTCCTCGCCATCTTTGTATATCAAATTATGGATGGTATTAACAGATTTATTTTTCTCTAATGCATCAATCAAATCGGGGAATGTTTTATCGCCAGGACCATTGATAATATAATCTACAAACACAGAATTCAGCACCACTTTTGGATGTGTTGAAGGAAAATATCCCCCCCAAATTATCTTTACCTGTGGATATTTCTCACGAATAATATTAGAAAAAGGAATGGCTTGTTTTAATTGCGGACCGGGCATAACGGTACTCCCAAAATACTTATATTTTCCGGTCGAAAGGTATTGAAGAATTTTATTTAAAGGATCTTTTTCGAGGTTGCCATCAACAATAACGTAATCATATTTACCTTCAATAGAAGCAGCAACGGCAAGAATTGAATTAGGGATACGCGCTTTAGAATTGGCACTACGCGGATTAAACAGAATTATATTATTCATGGAAAAAATCTTCTTGATTCGGCAAAATTACAATATTCACCCCAAACAAAAATCATAAATGCAAAGTTAAACCAGCATGAAATCCGAAAGAATAGGGATAACAATTATAAAAACCATTATTGGTAAGTGAAGTAATAGAAGTATTAAAGGAAGATTCAATAAAAATACTCATTCCGTTATTCAAATTGTAATCTAATCCTGTTCCGATCAGGTAACTATAGTTCATTTTTTTTTGCCCTGTAATAGTGTTTGTGATAGTATAATTTGAAGATGCTATCTGTACTTTAGCTATTTGATTCATGATAAAATTTACCGCTATTCCAGTAGTAGCATACATGGTAAATCTATTCCTCGTCGTCTGATATTTAATCATAATCGGCACACTTAAAATCTTTATTACTTGCGAACAAGTAGCCGAAGTTTTGAGGCTATCCGTTTTCTTTAAAACTACATTTTCATCATTCGGAATTTCAAGACTTCCGCATGAAGAATGATATTTATAATGATATAAATTATCAGATCCAATGCTTGCATGTAGTGTCGAATACGTAGATGTATAGGCTATTGTGGAATAAATACCTCCTGATGAAACACTCCAATGTTTAGCAAGATTATATCCCAATAAAAGTCCCGAATTGAATGAATAATCTTCAACTGACAAATCACTATATGAGTTAATAAGGGTTACAAACTTTTCATTCAAAACTTTCAACCGATTTTCCGCAAAGATGTTTGGTCCATAAAAAGCGGATAAAGTCCAATGCGATATTTTACTCTTTTCCTTTGCTGCAATTGAATCTTTCATCGGTTGTTTCGATGTGGAATCTCCACTGTTCACTGTGGTTTCAGACAATTTATCCTCTTCTGCCTTATCCGTTTTTGATTGAACAAAAGTCTTTGCAAATACTAAATTAGTTTCATCCGATTCAATTTTCCTCACAGCTTCCTTAATAGGATTTAATCCTGATTCATTTGCAGAAGTAATGGTTTCCTTTGCTCCATTATTTTCATTAATAATATTTTTAGATGATGAATTTTGAATTGCCTTTTCCTCCATAACAGCCGTGCTGGTGTTTGAATTACTTTTCGCCCCAGAATTGTTTTTTGTGGAAGATGACACAACAGAAGAATTACTTTCTAATAGTGTATTCATTCTCCTTTCTTCCCCTTTAGAAGTCGCTGTAACTCCACTAATAGAAGCCGCATCAGTAATTTTTACCCTTGAAGAATCACCTACAGAATTAAAACGATTAGTAGATAAAAAGAAATACGAAACAAAAGAAACCAACAACAAAGCCAACACGATAGATAACATTTTAAACCTATTGCCGCGGTCTCTGTATAGCATTGTTCTTTGCCTTTCTAAGTCGGCATCAAGTTTTTTCCAGACATCATCGGGGGGATTCATTTTAAATCGGTCTCGCAACATTTGCAAACCTTTGTTGGGGGTGATATTTTCTTCCATTATTTATAAATTGTTTCGTCGAAATTAATGTCATTTTTTTTAATCGCCTTTTGAAGGAGTGCTTTCGCCCTAGACAAATTCGATTTCGAGGTACCCTCGGTAATGCCCAGCTCTTCTGCAATCTCTTTATGCTTCAAACCCTCGAATTCATATAGGTTAAAAACCATTTTATACTGGGGGGGGGCAGTTTATGAATCAAGAGCAATAACTCATCTGCTTCAAATTTACTGAAGATGTCATCCGAAGAATTAGAATCGCGTTCTATATAGTTTTCATCAATGCTTACGAGCACTACCATGCGCTTGTTTTTCCTGTACTTTTCGAGGGCTGTATTGACCATGATAACCCGAATCCACCCTTCTAATGACCCTTCTTTTTTAAAGGTATGTATTTTTTGAAACACTTTCATAAATCCTTCGTGGAAGGTGTCCTCTGCCTCCTCCCTGCTGGATGAATATTTAAAACAAACGGCGAACATCTTGGCACAATACAGGTTGTAAAGGCTTGTTTGAGCCCTTCTATCCATATCTATGCACCCCTTTATCAAGGCATCTTCAGCTTCTCTTTCCAACGTTGTTCGATTTGAATACATAGACGTTTTACCTCTTTCTTTGGTTGCGTAATTTGGATTATGCCACGACAAAGATACTAAATTGGCGGGGAAGATTGAGGGGATATTTGGGGGATAGGAGACGATTAAGTGTTTCGGATTGACGATTAAGTGTCTCCGACGAACATTTAAGTGTCTCCAATGAGTTTTATATGTCTCGGATGGACGATTGAGTGTCTCCGACGAACGATTAAGTGTCTCCGATGAGTTTTATAGGTCTCAGATGGACGATTGAGTGTCTCCGATGAGCATTTAAGTGTCTCCGATGAGTTTTACAGGTCTCAGATGGACGATTAAGTGAGTCCGACGAACGATTAAGTATCTCCGGCGGGTTTTTGAGGGTGGAAGGCTTGGGGAAGGGGGATTTTATTAGGGGCTGAATGGGAAATTTATCCTATTCCAAAAGGAAAAATTAACGCAAAGGGGTAAAGTTTTTTGTAAAGGGATTTGGTTAAGGTTATTTGATTTAGTTTTTTATAGTAATTTTGCAGCCAATAAATGATAAAGAAAATGAAAACGAAATCTTCGGCTGAACCTTTAATTAAACAGGAGGGGCAAGAGTTAATATTTGACAACTTAACTAATCCAAGAGTTGTTTCGGAGTTTATTGATATTCTCAATATTACCCTTAATTCAAACAATAAGAATTTGATTCTTAACTTTAAAAATACCAAGGCAGCATTTCCAAATATTAGCGTGCCTATGGCTGGAATAATTGAAAACATGATTGGGAAAGGGATTACTTTTGAATTTTATTATTTGACGGAGTATTTGAAAAAGTTATCGATTAAATCTCCGCTTCGAGTTCAGGAAAACAAAAAGCTTGCTCAAAAGGCAAGTTTGGATAAGATTTGGAGATTTGACAGTGCTGATGATATATATCTTTTGATAAATTCTTTTGTTGATGAATTATCTCAAATTATTGTTTGCGAGAAAGGTGTTTTAGAAGGATTTGAATGGTCTATCAATGAGGTTCTGGATAATGTTTTGCAGCATTCAAGCCGAAGCTATGGCTATGTAATGGGTCAAGTTCATCCTAAAACAAAACATTTTGTTTTTTGTGTTTATGATACAGGGCAAGGCATCTATAATTCTTTGCTCACTTCCTCTGTTCATAAGCCAAAAAATCCTGTTGAGGCATTAAAACTTGCAGTAAAAGAAGGGGTCACAAGAGATAAAAAGATTGGGCAAGGAAATGGATTATGGGGGCTTCATCAAATAGTAAGTGAGAATACTGGAATACTAAATATTATTTCAAATTCAGCTTCCTATAATTTGACAAATAATAAATTTAAAACTTATGATCGTATTCCTCAACTACCTTATGACAACGGTTGCATAGTGGATTTTCAAATTGATTATAGTAAAGAAATTTCTATCTCCAAAGCACTTGGAGGATATGAACCAGTTAATCTTAAAATGGAATCATTGGAGGACAATATTGGTAATATAAATATTGATTTGCAAAGTAAAGAATCTGGGGTTGGTACAAGAAAATCCGGTGAGAAAATCAGGAATGAATTGATCAATATTTATAAACAGACAAATAAGAATATTACACTTGATTTTACTGGAGTGAACATTGTTTCATCATCGTTTGCAGATGAGCTTATTGGAAAGCTAGTGACGAACTTTGGTTTTTATGGTTTCAATAATATATTCAAGTTAAAAAATATGAATCCAAGTGTTCAATCAATTGTTCAGCGTTCGGTAGCGCAACGAATGATGGAAAGTTTCAATGGAAAGAAAGAGGATCAATTGGATGATACGAGTTCGGACTCGGATTGATGTTTTTATCATCGTCGTGTGACTGCGACCTCTTGGGAGCAGCAACACGACGATGATTATAATGCTCATTATTACGTTGATTAATTTTAGTAGTTTTGCGGTCGAAAATAAATCATAAATAATAAGGAAAATGGCTGAAGCAATTTATAATGATGATAGTATAAAATCCCTTGATTGGAAGCAGCATATCAGGTTGAGACCGGGTATGTATATCGGGAAGCTGGGCGATGGGTCGGCGCAGGATGATGGGATCTATGTGTTGCTGAAGGAGATCATTGATAATTGTATTGATGAGTATGTGATGGGGTATGGGAAATCTATCGAGATTTCGGTGAAGGATAAGATGGTGAATGTGAGGGATTATGGTCGGGGGATTCCGCTGGGGAAGGT
>CAIMUP010000057.1 GCA_903844645.1 uncultured Bacteroidota bacterium | reverse complement strand
TTGTCTGTCAAAGAGTCTTTGTTGTCTGTCAAAGAGTCTTTGTTGTCTGTCAAAGAGTCTTTGTTGTCTGTCAAAGAGTCTTTGTTGTCTGTCAAAGAGTCTTTGTTGTCTGTCAAAGAGTCTTTGTTGTCTGTCAAAGAGTCTTTGTTGTCTGTCAAAGTGTCGAGGAGGTCTCCCGATGTGATGAAGAGGCTTTTGAATTAAATTATTGGGAACGAATGCGATTGAAATACCCTGAAATTATACCTTAACTTTAGTAAAGTGGAAGGTATTTCGATGCCGATAATTTAGAACTTATTACACGCAGAGTACAGGAATACCCAATCTGTTTAATAGGATATTCTCCAGGTCTTCGTCGTCGAAGTTCCGCATCTCTCCCGATTCGTGGAAGACCAAAACGAGGACATTAATATCCTCAATATCGGCATATTGAACGATAGATTTAGAGTAACTGCTCGTATAGCTGCTCGTTTCCTCCATTTCCATCGAAGAAGAGAAACCGAGGTCAGTGAATCGCTTCACATGGTCGTTGGTTTCCTTCGTAGCGGCAGCCATTTTCTCTTTATTGATGAACGATAAAAAGAATAATTTGGAATGAAAGATGGAAGCAAACATCCGCAGCGGCTGTTCGAGAAAGGTACTGTCTTTAAGTTCCAAGGTAGGGATTAAAATGTTGGTATAACCCTCCTGCGGCGGCTGACTATGCCCCTGAATAATGAAGGCAGGGATCGAAATCAGGCGGATTAATTTAGCAATGTTAGAGCTTACAAAGTTATGTTTCATCCCCTTGATGCCATGCGTACCGATGATGATCAGATCGCTGTTCAGCGCAGTGATACTTGGGGCAATAACCTCGAAGAAGTTGCCGTAATTTACTTGGATGGAGAACGAAATACCCTCCTTTTCCAAGTGCTTGGCGAAGTCGCGGATGCGTGCTTTGATTTCCTTTTCCTCGCCTTGCTTTCCGTTCTCGGCAATGTGTAATAAGGTAACCAAACAGACGCTTTGCCGAGCAATAATAGCGGTATGTTCCAAGGCTAATTGCGAAACGCCAGTGAAATCTATCAGTAATATTATCTTCTTCAGTTCCATGGTAACTATTTTTCTTGTTTTTCTGATTTATCTCTTCTTAAACGCTTTGGCGATGGAGCTAAACATACGGGTCAGGACTCTTTTATTCTCGGTAATGATCTCGACATCACCGGTCATTTCGGGAGTGAACTTCAAAAGCTGATGTTGGGATGACATCATGCCTTCGGGCAGCGATATTTCGACGCGATATTCATTGGTATTCGGGAAAACAGCAATGCTTTTCACCTTCCCAATGCAGAGTGATTGATTGCAGGTGAGAAAGGAATAACAAATTATAAAATTCAAAGTTTTCAAACTTATTTTGTATTAATTCAAAAATTTCTTCTTTCGAACGTTTGGGGTGTGTGAAAGGAAGCGTAATTATTGTCTCTGGGAAATTATTTGCATCCTTAAAATTTGAAGGCAATACAAACTTGATTATTTCAAATTCAAATTTACCTGATTGAATTCTTGGAGTATCAGTAACAGCATATACCGATTTAAAACCTATTCCAAATTTTCCTATTTTTTCTAAGTCTTTTTTCTTGTCGTTTTCAAGATTGCTAATACTTGTAATAGCTTCAATATCTTGTCCATTGAATACTATTCCATTATGGGTAATAATTAATTTGTCAGGATGTAAATCAAATTTTATCCAAGTCGCTTTAGCATCTTCTGAATTTTGTAAAATCTCATAAACAAAATGTGAAGCATCAGAATATAAACCAACTAAGATTGGTGTTAGATCAAAGTTGTTTTTTTTAACAGCATTGACAAATTCTTCCCTGTTTTTTATAAGCTCCTTTATTTCCATTCAGATTTACTAACCATATTATTTTTATGAAATTTTATTGTACTCTACTCATCCTTTATAAAGTTGGGCGAAGTTACAATCTTGGCAATAAATGAAAGTATTAATAAAAATAAATTTAACTAAAATCAATTCGCCCATCCCTCCCGATCTAAACTTCTGAACTGTATCGCTTCGGCAAGGTGTTCTGTTTTAATATCGCTGCTACCATCAAGGTCTGCAATGGTTCTGGAAACCTTAAGAATCCTGTCAAAGGCACGTGCAGACAAGCCTAATTTTTCCATGGCTGTTTTTAACAGTGCAATTCCTTCAGGAGTGAGTTTGCAATGTTCCTTTAGTTGTTGCGATTTGATTTGAGCATTGCAGTGTACATCTTCAACTCCTTCATAACGGACTTCCTGAATTAGTCTTGCTTTAATCACCCTATCCCTTACTACCGTACTTTTCTCGGAACTACTTTCAGAGATCAATTCAGGAAACTTAACAGGGGTAACTTCAATATGAATATCTATCCTGTCCAATAAAGGTCCTGAAATCTTTCCCAAATATCGTTGGACTACACCTGGACCGCAAGAGCAGTCCTTTTCTGGGTGGTTAAAGAAGCCGCAGGGACACGCATTCATACTGGCTATCAGCATAAAGCTCGCAGGGTAATCTACTGTGAACCTTGCTCTTGAAATTGTAATCCTTCGTTCCTCCAAAGGTTGCCTCATTACTTCTAAAACTGTTCTTTTAAACTCTGGTAATTCATCCAAAAATAAAACGCCATTATGAGCCAAAGAAATCTCGCCTGGCTGCGGAACTTGTCCACCTCCTACTAATGCGACATCGCTGATAGTATGATGCGGTGAGCGAAAGGGACGAATAGAAATCAAAGAAGTTTCTTTATTCATCTTTCCGGCAACTGAATGAATCTTTGTAGTCTCTAATGCTTCGTGGAGATTTAACGGAGGCAAAATTGTAGGCAGTCTTTTAGCGAGCATCGTTTTTCCTGCACCTGGAGGACCAATAAGAATAACATTATGACCACCTGCGGCTGCAATTTCCAGCGCACGTTTTATGTTCTCCTGCCCTTTCACATCAGAGAAATCCATATCCAACTCCACTTGGCATTTATTGAATTCTTCACGGGTATTTACTATGGTCTTTTCTAATTCAATATCACCATTAATAAAATCAATAACCTGTTTAATATTCTCAACACCATATACATCAAAATTACTGACAATAGCCGCTTCCCTTGCATTCTGAATCGGAAGAATAAATCCTTTAAAGCCTTCCTTCTTTGCTTGAATCGCTATCACTAACGCACCTTTGATAGGTTGCAATCCTCCATCCAAAGATAGCTCTCCCATGATGATATATTTATCTACATTATCCGCCGTGATTTGTTCTGAAGCTGCAAGGATTCCGATAGCAATCGGCAAGTCATAAGCCGATCCTTCCTTACGAATATCAGCCGGAGCCATGTTGATAACCACTTCCTTTCCAGGGCTTTTATATCCTGTGTTTCTTAGGGCAGTAACAATTCGCTTATGGCTTTCCTTAACAGCATTATCAGGAAGTCCGACAAGGATAAAATTAACCCCTTTGGATACATTTACTTCTATTGTTATTGTTGTGGCATTTATCCCATATACCGCACTCCCGAATGTCTTTACCAGCATGGGAGTAATCTGGTGTTTGGTTTATTTATCAATAGCTTTCTATTTGGTAATATTAATATTATTTTCTACAAACAGTATCAAAGAATGAATCACTTTAATGTGTATTTCTTGTGCTCTGTCGGCATATTGGCTATGTGGGGCACGTATCTCGACATCGCATAACGAAGCCATTTGTCCGCCATCTTTTCCGGTAAGTCCTATTACTTTCATGCCCTTCGCTTTTGCCATTTTTATTGCATTCATCACATTCGCCGAATTGCCACTGGTACTTATTGCCAACAATACATCGCCTTCATTGCCTATCGCTTCGAGGTACCGCGAGAAGATAAAATCGTATCCATAATCATTCCCCACGCAAGAGATATGCGATGGATCGGAAATAGACAGTGCCGGCAATGCTTTTCTATCATTCCGATACCTGCCCGACAGTTCTTCGGCAAAGTGCATCGCATCGCACATAGAACCGCCATTACCGCAGGAAATAACTTTATGACCCGATTGAAAAGCATCTACAAGCACCATTCCAGCATCGGTTATTGCCTTAAAATTAGCATCATTAGTAATAAAAGAATCCAAGACTTTTTGTGCCTCTACGAACTCTTTCTTAATTAATTCAATAGTATTTTTCTGCTGTTCCATCATCGTGGTTTCTATTAAGGCTGCAAATGTAGGAAAATAGTCGGGCTTCATCTTACTCATCATCTTTTTATTGCACCACCGCCAGAGCGGATGGTATCATAAAAGGATAAGGAAAAATTTTGATACAAATACGTTGCTATCCACTTTTCTGTCGACTTTTTCTCATTTCGAGACAGTTAAAAGGATATCCTTTGAAGTCCACGGGATATCCTTTGGAGTCCACGGGATACCATTTGAAGTTCGCGGGATATCCTTTGGAGCCACGGGATATCCTTTGGAGTCCGCGGGATATCCTTTGGAGTTCGCGGGATATCCTTTGGAGTTCGCGGGATATCCTTTGGAGTCTGCGGGATATCCTTTGGAGTCCGCGGGATATCCTTTGGAGTCCGCGGGATATCCTTTGAAGTCTGCGGGATATCCTTTGGAGTCCACAGGATATCCTTTGGAGTCCGCGGGATATCATTTGAAGTCCGCGAGATATCTTTTGAAGTCCACAGAATATCCCTTTTTAATCACAAATAGTGAATGGTTTTGCTCCTTTCAGGGTTCTTTTATATTAAATAAGGGGGAGACAAGGCGACAATTTGGAGCGGATTCTTCTTGAATAATTTATAGTTTTGCCGCCAATATTAATAATGAATATGAAAAAAGTTTATTTGCTGATAGTGGTGCTGATAATTGGTACTTCCGCATTCTCTCAAACAGGGAAACTGAAGGGAAAGGTGATGGATATGAAGACGAACCTGCCACTTATCGGGGTCGCTGTTACCTCGGATGAAAAGGTTGGCACTACCTCTGACCTGGATGGATTCTATGAACTGGAATTAAACAGTGGCGAGCATAAAATAACCTATCATTTTGTGGGATATACCGAACAATCGAAGCGGGTAACTATCAAAGAGAATGAAACGATTACCATAAATATCTTATTAGAAGAAGCCGATGTGCAACTACCTACCATGGTGGTTTCGGCAGGCAAGTACGAGCAGAATATCAGCGATGTTACGGTCTCGATGCAAGTCGTAAAACCCGCCATGATACAAGGAAAAAACACGACCTCTATGGAAACGATCATAGATCAGATTCCGGGCGTAACAGTTACCGACAATCAGGCGAGTATTCGTGGTGGTTCGGGCTGGAGCTATGGTGCCGGAAGCCGATTAGTAGTCATGGTAGATGATATGCCGATGCTTGCTGCCGATGCAGGTGATGTTAAATGGTCATTCATGCCGGTTGAGAATATAGAACAGGTAGAAGTTATCGCTGGTGCATCGTCAGCATCGTATGGTGCGTATGCTTTGAATGGAGTGATTAATATCCGCACCGGTTTCCCTCGTGATACTCCTCAAACAAGAATCAATTTCTTTGAAGGGATGTATGATAAACCCAAGAATCATCAACTGATATGGTGGGGTAATACCGAACCGATGACGCAGGGTACTAACTTTTATCATAGTCGAAAGATTGGGCAGTTAGACATGGTGGTGGGTGGCAATTTCTTTAACGATGAAGGCTACAGACAAGGTGAAACCGAGCAGCGTTACCGACTAAATGGTAATTTTCGCTACCGTTTCAAGAAAATGCCCAACCTTTCGGTGGGATTAAACTTCAATGTTCAGTATGCACAAGGTGGTAACTTTTTACTATGGCAGAATGACAGCACAGGAGCCTACAAACCCTTCGGAGGAATAGATACCGTAGGCAGTTCATTAAGTAATTATATTACTAAGAGAAGCTATTGGATACCGTATATCAAGTATTTTGATGAGAATGGTAATAGTTTCAAGCTATCTGGTATGCGGTTTAATACTACGAACCTGAATACCACGAATCAAGAATCTATTTCGGAATTATATTTCCTCCTTTCAGAGTATCATAAGAACCTTAAAAAGATAGATGCCAACATTACGATCGGTGCTCAATACTCATACTCTACCGTGCATTCCGATTCATTATATGGCAATCACAAATCTAATATTTCGTGTATCTATGGGCAGATAGATAAGAAGTTTGGCAAACTAACTTTATCCTTCGGAGTGAGAAGTGAGTATCGCAGCTCGGAATCGGTGAAAGAAGTTACCAATTTTGATTATAAAATCGCGAACCACAACATCCAACTCCCGCTATCCATTCGCTCGGGTTTGAATTATCATCTCTTCAAAGAAACATTCCTTCGTGCTTCATACGGACAAGGTTACAGATACCCTACGATTGCTGAAAAATCCATCGCGACCCATGTCGGTTCTATCTTTATTTACCCCAATGATTCCTTAAAGTCTGAAGTAGGGTGGAGTACTGAAGTAGGTATCAAACAAGGATTCAAGATTTCTAAGTGGTATGGATACTTTGATGCTGCATACTTCATCACTAAATACCAAAACATGATGGAATTTACCTTCGGCAATGTCGGTCCAATAAAGGACGTGGCTCATTTTTACGGTCTCGGATTCCGCACCGACAATATAGGCTATGCAACCATCACCGGATTAGATATTTCATTAACAGGAGAGGGTAAAATGGGACCTTTTACCACCACTTTTCTCGGAGGCTTTACCTATATGAATCCGGTGGATAACAATCACGACAGCCTTTATAATGCCAACAAATCGCCCAGTAATGATAACTTCTTAAAGTATCGCTATAAATACATCGCTAAAGCAGATTTGGAGGTGAAATATAAACGAATCGGCATGGGTGGCAGTATGCGGTACAATAGTTTTATGCACTCGGTAGATACCATCTTTGTTTCCAACTATTCTCCTGCCTTTCAGGCGGTGGATAACTACCGTTTGAAGCATACTGATGGCGATTTTTTCTTTGATTATCGAGCTACGATGCAACTTAATAAGACCTCGAAGGTATCTTTTATCATTAAAAATGTTTTCAATCACGAAGCCATGTCCCGACCGGGAGATATGCTCGCCCCCCGCAGCTTTGTCCTCCAATATACTATGAGTTTTTAGAGAACGAAACCCCTCCTGATGGGGTTTAATACCGCTTCAATACCTCTTTCTTTCGCTTATCCGAAAGTGCATCGAACAGCTTTATTTTATCCGCATCCATAATTCTTAATTGTTTATGATTCTTCTTGGTTAATTAATGAGGCGAAGATAGGCAATGGACAACAAGAACTTTGGAACTCTCGTTTTTCTCCATAATATAAAGGAGTAGCCCAATCATCTTCAACAACAAAACAGGTGATTGAATGGAAAGAAAACTTCCTCCTTTTTCTGTTAAATGCTCGAAAAACCTAAAAGTCTTCAAAAACTTGCCCAAAAACCCAAAACCGATGCTTTTGGGTTTTTGGGCAGTAAACTTGTGAGATTTCAAAAAATTTCTGCAACATTTTTCAAAAATGCTGCAACATTTTTGAAAAATGTTGCAACATTAGGACGTAGAGCTGCAGCTTTAGGACGTAGAGCTGCAACATTAGGACGTAGAGCTGCAGCTTTAGGACGTAGAGTTGCAGCTTTAGGACGTAGAGTTGCAGCTTTAGGACGTAGAGTTGCAGCTTTAGGACGTAGAGTTGCAGCTTTAGGACGTAGAG
>CAIMUP010000056.1 GCA_903844645.1 uncultured Bacteroidota bacterium | reverse complement strand
TGTCATGAATGAACTCGTCCAGCCCTAGAATGAACTCGTCCAGCCCAGGAATGAACTCGTCCAGATCAAGAATGAACTCGTCCAGCCCAAGAATGAACTCGTCCAGCCCAAGAATGAACTCGTTACTCCTTATATATAAGTATTGTTCATCCAAATTATTACCTCTGGATTTGGCATTACTCGGAATAAAAATGGGTTTGGGAGCTAAAAATAAGCCCTGCTATTAATAATTACAAGGAAAAATGCAGGTATATTTTGTCATTACAAATAATTTTTGCATCTTTGCAGCCCCAAAAAAAGGGGGATTGTTGTAAAAGAAACTTATATAAAATTAAATAAATTTAAATGCCTGCAAAAATCAGATTATCAAGACACGGAAAGAAAGGTCATGCGTACTATCACATAGTCGTAGCGGATCAACGTGCTTCCAGAGATGGAAAATTCATTGAAAAGATTGGGAGCTATGATCCTAATACCAACCCCGCAACCATTGTTTTGGATGTGGACAAAGCGCATTCTTGGTTAAAGAAAGGTGCACAACCGACAGATACCATGAGGGCAATTTTGTCTTACAAAGGGGTTTTGTTGAAAGATCATCTCGAGAGAGGTGTGAAAAAAGGTGCCTTGACAGAAGATCAAGCGACCGCGAAGTTTAATGATTGGGTGGCTACCAAAGAAGGAAAAGTTGCTGAAAAGAAGAATCGCCTCGCGAATTCTAAGGTAACGGATTTGGAAAGCAGAATGGCTGCCGAAGTAAAAGCGAATGAAGCAAAGGCAAATGTAGTAGCTAAGAAAAGGGCTGCCGCTACCGCTAAACCCGTAGCTGAAGCAGAAGCCGAAGAAGGAACAGAAGCAGTTGTTGAGCAATCGCCAATTGATGCTTTTTCTAACGAAGGAGCGGCTGCCGAAAGTACGGAAGAAAATCCTGCATAAGGAACTATTTAAGGTAAATAAAGAAGCCACTAATTGCGAAATTAGTGGCTTCTTCCTTTTTAGTTAATTCGTGATTCCTTATTTAATATTCGTTGGTTGCAAAATCCAAGACGGCTTGGAAGTGGGCATCTAACACCTCTAATTTAGCGGCAGAGGCTTTCGATATTTTGATGATGACCGTGGCATTATCGCCAGTATCCGGCAACGTACCGACCACCTTCACAAAGACATAGCGATTATTCATAGGGTTCGTAACTTTAATGATTGTCCCTATGGGGGCTGTTTTATGCAATCCGAAATACTTTCTTGGATTCACATCTTCATCGTCAATCCAAGCGGCAATTCCTTTTTCCTGAAATTCTTTCATCGGTTTATTATTCGCGGTGAAGGTCTTATAATCGGCAGACATGGAGGCTTTATCGGCTTTCTTGACAGAATCTTTTTTAATGATTTCTACTTTCTTAGAAAGGGAATCTTGTTTAATCGCAGAGGTATCTTTTTTAATCTTTACCGCTTCCTTTTTCGGGATGATTTTAACTGTCGAAGTATCTTTAATAGCATCCGGTTTGCCATTGTCCTGTGCCGTTTCTGTACCTACTACCAACACTTGCCCGATGTTTATTCTATCATTTGCGAGATTATTTAATTTCATAATAGTCGCTACCGTAGTATGGTATTTCCCGGCAATCATTCCTAAGTTATCACCGCCCTTCACGGTATATTTTATTTGGGATTGGGGTTTATTAATTGGAGTAATAGGTTTTGAGGAAGTATCTGGTTTTGCTTTAGTTTGAATAGTAGGCTTAACTCGTAGACCAGCATCTTGAAGTCCAGGGTCTTCAACTTCTTTGATTACCGCTTTCTTCACCGTATCCTTCTGCTTAATCAGTTCTTGTTTCGCCATCCCAATCGAAACTTCGGCAGTTTCTTTTACGGGGACGAAGAGAATTTTCCCTGCCGTTATCTTATCGGTAATGTCGGGGTTGGCGTCTTCGAGCTCTTTTACAGAGATATTGTACTTCTTCGCGATACTGTAAAAGCTCTCGCCTTTATCAATTTTATGCACAATAAATTTTTTACCGGCAATAGATTTTACTCCGACAGAATCGGGAGTGGTGAGTACCGGAATAGCCGATACATCAAGGGTTAGGAACATGCACAGGAACACTGTCAGTGTGACTAAAACGGGTTTCAAGTTTATCTTTTTCATTACCTGCAATATTAAATAATTTCTTTTTTCGTTTTTCATTTATTACAAAGAGTTATTAACAATAGCTTGTTAGTTTATTCTCGCTTTTTATGGGCTGATATTGGAACCGAAACTTTAATTTTGTCGCACTAAAACCTAATACATTTCTCGATGATGAACATGATAAATATAAAGACTTTTTGCATCGCAACGATAATGGTTCTCGTAGCCTCCTCCTGGATGATCGATACTGCCAAAGAGCCTAATTCTACTGCCTTTTCCTTGCCATTTAACGACAGCCAGTATGATAAAACTACATGGCAAGAATTTTATAAATTAGAAGTTGCCAACAAACCGATTGATCTATTGAATCCTGATTACGAACTCTTGGCTGCTGCCGTTTTTTATGCTACTAACGAGTTTCGACAAGGCAAAAACCTTCCGCAATACAAGTACAGCCGCGATTTGCGTGATGCTGCCGAGAATCATTCGAGGGCGATGGCGGACTCTGGTTTCTTTGGGCATAATAACCGAAAAGATACCACCAATGCCAACCCGAGAAAACGAATTAACAAAGTGGGAGGGAGGTATTTTATCGTTGCAGAAAACCTTGCCCGTGTGATTCTTTATAAAATTAATAACCCTAAAGATTATTATGCGATGAAGGGCGAAAACATCAGCAGCCAACAGGAATTCAAATTCTTTGATAAGAAAATTAAAGAGGAATTGCAGACCGAAACCTACATCGAATTCGGGAAGAAAACCGTGAAGATGATGGCAGATTCCAAAGCTGATGTCGCGAATTTAATTTCCTTACATTTCAGCCATTGTGCATGTGCGGTGGCATTGCCTCGCGAACCCTTTAAAAAGAAAAAAATGCCCTTGGGCATGGTTACCCAAACTTTTGGGGGATATAAATTGAATTAGTTTTTTCGACTTATTCCTTGAAACTTTTAATCATACATATCCCAAAAGTGGAAATTAGAAATTCCTCCTGTGTTACAACGAGAAATCCCAGCAACCAGACATTAAAAGGGAACTAATCTTAATTAGTCCTGAATTAATCTTAATTAGTCCTGAACTAATCTTAATTAGTCCTGAGCTAATCTTAATTAGTCCTGAACTAATCTTAATTAGTCCTGAACTAATCTTAATTAGTCCTGAACTAATCTTAATTGGTCCTGAATTAATCTTAATTAGTCCTGAGCTAATCTTAATTAGTTCTGAACTAATCTTAATTGGTTCTGAACTAATCTTAATTAGTCTGCTGTATAAATAAAAGAAGCCCCTCCAAATGGAAGGGCTTCTTTATTATTGAATTTTCGCCAAGTTTTATTTGGCAATTTTACCAGTCAGTCTTTGAGAATTATTGCTGATTGAAATGAAGTAAACACCCTTCGCAAACTGATCTGAATTAACTTCGATATGGTTAATTCCTTTTGCTGTAATGATGGAGGTATTTTGCATTTGATTTCCTAATACATCATAAACAACAGCAGAAACCTTTTCAGAGCTGTTATCATTCAGATAAATATTGATAATTCCTTTGGTGTTATCATTGTTGATATTTACAATATTAAAGCCATTATCGCCAATAAATACCGGAACTAAACCTGATTGTGTTGAGTTTCCATTAAAATCAGTTTGAGTTAATTTGTAATAACTCGTTCCAAGGAATGGAGCTTTGTCTTCAGCATAATAATCGTTTTGAATATTGCTGTTTCCTGCTCCTAAAACTTGCGCTACGAAATCAAATTCTGCTTGGTCTTTCGTCTTAGAAACGGTGAAATATTCATTGTTTAATTCAGATGCTGTTGACCAATTCAAATCAACTGTCTTACCATTGTATTGCGCTGTGAATTTCAATAACTCAATTGGCAGCGGATGTCCTGGAACGGTAAGAGTCCATGAAGAACAATGGTTCAGATTATTAACCCTTGTATATCCAGTTGTCGTTGAAGATGATGTTTGGTAAGAAGTAGAAGATCCTAAAGAACCATTACTTCCTCCAGATGAATAAACTAAAGAAGGATATAACCATCCGTTATTAGAAGCTACATATCTTTGTGCTCTCAAACCTCCGGCATCGCCATTTGCAGGTCTTTCGGCATAAGCATAATAAAAGTCAACTTTAGCAGTATTAGTAGATGAAACGGTAGGAGCTGTAATTTCCCAAAACCTGTTCACCATATTCGAGCTATCGTTTAAATGTGTACCGGCAGAGTCTCTGATTTGTGCAACTGTCGGAGGATAAGGCTGATGTCCCCAACGTGTAGGAGCATAGGTAGCAATCTGAACATTCATGGATGTAGCACTGTTATTTATAAATTTAACAGGGATATAAGCACCGCTATTGTTTCCAAATGGGAATTTATATTCTTGAGATTGGAGAGCAACAGTCCAATTAATTGCTGCACGATTCAAGCTATCTTCAGAGATGATATAACCATAAGGCGAAGAGCTATTAGTGATAGCCCCTGGTTGGTTGTATGACATCGTAAGAAGATGGGAATTTAAATCTAAAACACTATTTGTTAATGATAATGTACCGCCAATTGTTAAAGAAGTATCTAATTTAACTTTAGGGGTATTATAGGCATTGATAATTACATTGTTTAATGCGATGTTTAAACTATCCTTTAGACGGAAAACCGTATTTGTGGGAGTGTTTGCATCACCAAATTGGAAAGTAGCTGTGCCAATAGTTTTAGTTCCAGAACCACTAAGAAGTCTCAAATCGTTTCCTTTAGCAGGAAGTGTACCTTGATTTGCTTTTTCAAAAATGATAGTTCCATTTAAGAAATCCATATTCGCATTTCCACTAACATCAAAAAGGGCTTTTGTATTACTGGTAGTTCCAACACTATTTAAGGTAAGCGTACTTGGACAAGCACATGGACTTTGTGAGGCATCATCAAAGGTAAAATGAGATGTTGAACCTGAACTTATCAATTGAGAAGCTAAAGTTAATTTTCCACCATAAATTTCAAAGTTACCATTGTTTGTAAATGCGTTATCAGCAGCACTTCCCACAGTAACGGGGTATGCAAAATAATCCATTATGAAATCACCATTATTAGTAACTGAAGTACTGGTAGAATTTAGCCATCCTCCATTAAAGTCCAAACCACCTGTAGATGGAATTGTAAAAGAGGTAGTTGGCAAAGAAACTGTTGAAGAATCTTGACTTAATAAGAAATTTCCATTAACGATACTTAATGCTCCAGTCACGGAAATAATATTTTCGGCAGGACGGTTATTAAAGGAATCCCAAATACCTCCTCCTGTATTTTCTAATACTGTTGATACATCAGAACCTTTATCAACAATTAAATTATAAAAATGGGTATTTGAATACCCGGTAATCATATTTCCATGTGCATAAGATATTAAATTTCCTGCAGCATTATTATAACCTTCGTAATAAAGATTATCTCCATCACCAGTGAACTTAACCGTTCCTGTTCCTGGATTAAATACAGAGTATCCCATATTTGCATTATTAGTAAAATCTCCATAGATATCCAATTCAAAAGAATTCTGCATAGTCAAAGATTCATAAGCGTTATTCGCATAGGAGATTCCTAAACCTTGGAGTGTCAAATTATGACAAGTAGCACCTGCCGCATTAATAACTGGCATATTTTGATTGTACCAAACTTGAGTGTATGGGAATGTACCATCTATATTAACATCGATAGACGGAGTAGGTACCGGACCGCACCAATTACCGGAAACAAACCAATCATTACTAATCCCACCAATCCAAGTACCATCAGGTTCTCCGACAATAAGGGTTAAGTCTTTTTCCGCATACGTAGATGACGTACCACATGCATTTACTGCCCAAACCTTTATTACATTGTAATTGATATTCCCGAAATGGATCGCACAATTTTGTGTTCCTTGACCACTAATAATTGTATCACCATACACTGAATAAGGACCAGACACGGTCCAATGGTAGGATGTTGCATTAGATATAATCGGTGTTGAGAATGCCGCTACCGATTGCCCACATAAAACATCAGGTCCATAAAGTAAAGTCGGAGAAGTAGGTACCGGACTAATAACAACCGTATCATTCGTTGATGTTCCAGAACAACCCGAAGCATTAGCTACAAAAACATGGTAATACCCTGCCGCAGTAACAGTAATACTTTGTGTAGTTTGCCCACCGGGAGACCATAAATAACTCTGCCCTGTTGAAGCTGTTAAAACCACGTTGCCACCCGAACAAAAATGCAGAGGGCCATTTGCAGTAATAGAAGGAGCAGCATTACTAATAGTAATATTCATAACTGTATCCGACCCAACTGTTGTAGGATTATTTCCAACAACTCTAATACTATAACCCGTACCTAAAGCGGTATTACTCGGAATTAAACAATGAATCGTCCCGGAAGTGGTAGAGGAAAGTGTTCCAATAACCGTAGGCGAAGCAAAACTACCTGATGAATTAGACAACTGCGCAGAAAACACATTCCCATTATTCCAAGAACCTGCGGCATAGTACGGAACATTCAAACTATCGCCTGGGCAATAGGGAATATTGTGAATATACTGCGAATTATAAGTATTCAGATTTGCCCCAAGGACGTAGGTGAATATAATCTGTGCCGTACTGAAACACATGGTCGAGTTGGGCATGACATTGATTGTATCCATATTCCCCACATGGTACGCTGCCATAATCGCACTGACATTGGTTGCAGTAAGTGTGAAGGTGTAAGTTCCGCCGCAATAGCAGTTACCAGTAGGGTAATAAGTTCCTACAGAAACCCCATTCATGGATACGTTGACATAACTGTCTCCGCAATCAGCTTCGCAAACAGCCACATCAATTCCTGTAACGGTAGCACCAGATGGAAGTGGATCTAAATAATATTTATATCCACCGAAGAACCCACGACAATTGGTGCAATTCCAGGCGGTGTCATTCGTGTCACCGGAATAGAAATTATACCAAGGGTTCCATGCACAGCAATATTCCTGACCATAGGTCGTGAAGTTGCATAACGAACACCATCCTCCATGCCAACGAACGGTTTTGGAAACGGTTAAAGCTGATGTGTTTTTTGCTGCGAGGAGCATCAAACAGATGACGACAATTTGTACTACTTTTTTCATACTTTTATTTATTAGATTATTTAGTTAATTCAGACCTTTATTTTTTATTTACGGGGGCAAAGTTACAGAAAAAATCATTCCCCCGCAAATTATTTTTATTATTTATTAACAATTATATGTTGTAACAAATACTTTTCCCTAACCACCCC
>CAIMUP010000055.1 GCA_903844645.1 uncultured Bacteroidota bacterium | reverse complement strand
TTGGAATAATTCCTACCCTTAATGGAATAATCATTAAGCATAAAGTGCTACGGTTTATGCTTAAGGAAGATTCCATTAAGGTGAAGTCATTGCACTTTAACCTTAAAGAAGTTTCCATTAAGCCTAAAGAATTTTTAGGGACTTTTACAGAAATTAAGGGGACGGAGAGGGACTTTTTGGGATGAATCCACTCCTATTATATAGGTATTATTTTCTGGAATAATAGGCTTAGGGATTATTGTACCAAATAATATTTTCCTTTTTTGACAGTACCTTTTTGGGTACTGCAATAAAAGGATTATACTAAGGATAATCGTAACGCCGTTTTATTTTGTAATTTTGCGGCTTATAAAAAAATAAATTATGAAAGGAGTACGGTATATAACGGATTCAAAGAATCGTAAAAAATCAGTAGTCATTGATTTAAAGACTATTGAGAAATATGATGAGAATATTGAAGACTTGTTTGATGCGATTATTGCAGAATCAAGGAAAGATGAGGCTTCGGTTTCGTTTGATGATGTCAAGAAAAAATTAAAAGCGAAACATAAACTTTAATGTATAAAATTCGGTTTAAAAAATCAGCAGAAAAGGAGATTGAAAAATTGCCTGCCGCTGTTGTAAAACGAATAGTCCCTGTTATTGATGATTTGTCGTTGAATCCAAGACCCAAAGGGGCTAAGAAATTAGAATCTAAAGAGGAGATTTGGAGAATAAGAATAGGCGATTACAGAGTTTTGTATTCAATAGAAGATGTTATTAAAATTATTGAAGTGAGGAGTATCGGGCATAGAAAAGATATTTATAAAAAGTGAAATTAATATCAGGAAATATGAAATACTTAGAAAGAATCGTTAGGGATAAAAGTTAGATAAAAATGAAAATAATGAATAGAATGAAGAAAATTTTGGTAATAATGATGGTGCTGATCGGTTGTGGAATCAGCCATGCAGCATATATCCTGATCCCGATGGATAACGGACAGAAGAATCATTTGAAGGCGTACGGCGTAGCGTATTATGTCCTGAAAAACAACCTCGATGTGGACTGGCTTTTGAATTATCGGGGCGGAGCATTCGCGTTTAAGGACCTGAATGTTTTGGAGAATGAATGCGCTATCCGCGGCGTGAGTTTCGAGGTTATTGCTGATGTACAGTATGCCGCCATCCAACAAGAGATCTCTAATCCCGAGGTAAACCAAGACATTGTTAAGCTGCAAAAAGCACCGAAGATAGCCGTCTATACCCCGAAGAATGCCAGTGGACCTCGCACCGATCGGACAGCCCTCGCCCTCCCCTGGGATGATGCCGTAACCCTTGCCTTGACCTATGCCGAGATACCTTATGAGAAGATTTATGATGAAGATATTATTACAGGCAAGCTGCCTTTGTACGATTGGTTGCACCTCCATCACGAGGATTTCACAGGGCAGTATGGAAAGTTCTATGCCTCTTATGCCGGAGCCGATTGGTACAAGGAAGATGTCCGGTTGAATGAAGAAATGGCAAAGAAATTAGGCTTCAAGAAGGTTTCGCAAATGAAACTCGAGGTAGCGAAACGTATTCGCGACTTCACCTCTGGCGGAGGATATTTATTCGCCATGTGTTCCGCAACGGATACTTATGATATTGCCCTCGCGATGGAAGGAGTGGACATTTGCGCAGAGATGTTTGATGGCGATGCCGCCGACCCCGCAATGAATTCCAAGATAGATTACTCCCGTTGTTTCGCATTCACCAATTGGAAACTCGTTACCGACCCGATGCACTATGAATATTCCTCCATAGATGCCACCGAACCACGGGCAGGAAAGGTGCAAAAGGAGCATGACTTCTTTACCTTGTTTGATTTCTCTGCCAAGTGGGATCCCGTTCCGACTATGCTCTGCCAAGATCACGAACAAGTGATTAAAGGCTTCATGGGACAAACCACCGCTTTCGTGAAATCGCAAATCAAACCCGAAGTATTGATTATGGGTGAGAATAAATCCATTGGCGAAGCCCGATATATCCACGGCGAATTCGGCAAAGGAACCTGGACCTTCTACGGTGGGCACGACCCCGAAGATTATCAACACATGGTCTATGATCCCCCGACCGATCTTGCCCTCCATCCGAACTCACCCGGCTATCGTTTAATTCTCAACAACGTCCTCTTCCCCGCCGCCAAGAAAAAGAAACAGAAAACGTGATTCCAAACGAGTGGAGACACTGGAATAGGTCCTTTGAGCGATGGGCTTTACTATTGGGAGTTATCGAATACAAACCTTCTTTCCTCCCTTTTCCCCGAAAAGAGGTGGAATCATTTGTCGTTCTCTCCTTTCAGATTTCTATGGATTAAACAAATTTATTTGAATATATTTTTTGATACGGTCTGTTGTCTCTGACACAAGCAAAGATTCGATGAATGATTTTGTTTCTAATAGCGATTAAGATTGACATTTTATTTTTGCCTTCTTTTATTTTTCTCTCAAAGTAGATTTTAAATTCACCTTCCATTTGTATTGCTGACAATGTTGCCATGTGTAATAGGGATTTTAGAACTTTATTAGCCATTGAAGACAC
>CAIMUP010000054.1 GCA_903844645.1 uncultured Bacteroidota bacterium | reverse complement strand
TAGCCTTGTCTCTATACACGACAGCGTTATCTCTATATACGATAGCCTTGTCTCTATACACGATAGTGTTATCTCTATACTGACTTACCTAATCCTTATACAGACTTACCTAATCCTTATACACAAAGGTCTATTCCTATTATATAATAGCAAAGACCGCGCTTGGGAAAGGGATGTTATCTTGGAAAATCTTAAATAAATTATAGTAACAATTAAAAAATTTAGAAAATGAAAAATTTACTAACATTAATTATGATGGTAATAGCATTATCATCTTATTCGCCAAAAAGCTATGGGCAAGATGCAGGAGCGTATCAGAAAATTAATCCTCTGGAACAAAACGAAAATATGTCAAGTTTTTTGCAAAAGATGTATGACCAAAAGGCAGCAGAGCAGCTACAACAACAGCGGCTACAACAGCAAGAACAAGAGCGACAAAGACAACAGCAAGAACAAGAACAGCGACAAGCACAGCAACAAAAACAACAGCAAAACGAAAGGTCGGTCTATAATCCGGATGATTATGATATTGACAGTACTAAATGTACAAAAGTTGCTGGGGAAACGTATCAGGGAAGGCAAATTTATCAATCACTTTCAGGGAAACTGTTCGTGTGCAGGGTGTCAAAGAATAATAAAACTTATAAAGAATATTTAAAAAAAGAGGAATAAGTATTCCTGATTGCATAAACTTGCCGGTGATTTTCCAAATGATAAATCTTAAATAAATTATAATAAAAATTAAAAGTATGAAAACAATTATCAAATCAGTATGCATCATCTTATTGATGATGACTTCCCTTTCTCTATTTGCTCAAGAGTACAAATATAAACAAGATCCATGGGATGATGAAAAAGTAAATATCCTTGACTCGTATGGCAACAAAATTGGTTACTATAAAGTTGATGCATGGGATAAGTCTAAAATTAATGTTTATGATGCCAATGGCAATATCGTTAAGACTATAAAAAATGATGCTTGGGATGATACTAAAACAAATACTTATGATAGAAATGGTAACAAACAAAGTTCAGCCAAACAAGATTCTTGGAATGAAGATAGAGTTAATATTTTAGACAAAAATGGTAACATAATTGGATATAGACAAGCAGATGCGTGGGATAAAGATAAGATAAATGTCTTTAATCAATATGGAACAAAAATTGGATACTATAAGAAGAATGCTTGGAATGGTGATTGGGAATATTTTGACAATTAAAATTTAAAGAAAATGAATACAGAAATGATCAAGGCTCGTATTTCAATAGGTAAAACCGAACAAGGTGATATAGCATTTATCTATGATTTTAATTTTCTTAAAACATTTAATGTTAAACATGATGACTTTTTTATTCGGCAAACTTTTTTGGATGTTGGAACTGTATTTGAACTTAATGAACAGCATTATAAGATAAGTGAAATACGAACTGTTTTTTATGATGAAATGCATAGCTATGGAAATGGTGAACAATTTGATTATAATTTTGAAATTATGCTTTTTGTTGAAGAAGTTGATTAGATTATAAGTCTTTTCTACTATATGTATTACCCCGCCACCACCCTTCTATCCATCCATCCATCCATGCCAACTCCTAATGAACAATTAATCATTACAGACATCATGGGCACAGAAGTCTATAAAGAAATGCTTACCGGCATTTCTACTACCATCTCTATTTCCACCTGGAGCGCAGGCATTTATTTCTATGAAGTAAGTAATTCGACAAGCTCATTAACCATCGCAAGAGGGAAGTTTGTTGTGGAGAGGTAAAACTAATACCCACAGGAATGGAAAATACCTGTTGGGAATCCACAACATAAAGTCGTATGACTTTAGCATTCGGAAAAAAGTAGGGCTTAAAATAGGATTGCCTTATTCTATTTCCCCTTGTACCGTCTTCGCGATGGTCATTGGGGTAATCTTCGCGGCTCCGGCAATGGTCAGTATTCTGCCTATTTCCTTGATGGTGATTCCGGTATCATAAATATCGTCCAGGAGGAGGATGCTCTTGCCCTTCACCTCCGAAATATCCTCAATGGCAAAGGCACCGGCGATATTGTCGGTTTTGAGATACTCATTGATTAAGTTGCGTTGCTCTTCAGTCTCGCGGGTCTTCACCAAGACATCGCTCATCGGAATTTCGAGGGCTTTGGAGATCTTCTCCGCGAAGTTCATCATCAAATCAGGGGTCCTTTCAGACGGAACGTAGAGGATGACATCGAATTTCTCCTGCTTAAAAGTCTTCCGGTAAGCACTCAAGGTCTGTTTGATCAGGAAGGCAGGATAATCCGTCTGTGTACCATCGTATTTGCTTCTGTTAATAGCCTCGGCTATGTTAGATGTTCCGTAATACGATGCCGCCACACCATTAACAAGCAACAATCCGCGGGCATTGACCTCGATGATAGGGAAATAAGTGGCTCGGAACTCTTCCAGTGAATCGTTTAATTCCATCGGCGTACCGAAATAAAAGTCTTTATCGGAGGTATTATCGCAATGTGTGTATTCAATATCTATATCATCGCCGAGGTATTCGCAAAGGAATTTCATCCGAGGCGAAGTGGTTTCCACATACGCCACCATATCATCCAATTCCTTGATACGAGCTTGTCTTAATGCTTCAAACTTCTCTTCATTTAATGGTTTGGCTCCGGGCATAAGTTCTAAGCGAGAGAACGTACCCTGTTTCACCTCCCTGATGATCCTTTGATTGATCAAATCAGCCACGATTGTTTTCCCTTGTTGGTAGAAGAGTTTCATCCCTTTGATAAGTTGGCGGCTGGTTACCTTACCCTTCTTCAATTCCTCCAATACGGCGTGGTACAGCTTGATGGAGGGCTTGGAATTATTAATAAAATACTCTGGTAGCTTCCTATCGTTCGGGGCGGAAAGCAAGATTACTTTGGTCGGTAATCCATCTCTGCCAGCCCGTCCTATTTCTTGATAATAATGAATCGGAGAGGCGGGCATTTGTGTGTGGATAATGAATCTGATATCTGGCTTATCTATGCCCATTCCGAGGGCGTTGGTAGATACGACCACCTTCCAGCGGTTGTTCATCAAGCCCATCTCTACGGAGAGCCGCGTCTTGACATCCATCCCGGCATTATACCCTATCGAGGGCACTTTCAGGAACTCCAACCAGCGTGAATACACCTCCGTGTTATTCCGTGTGCCGGTGTAGATGATGCCGTTGCCTTCGAGGTGGTTAATATGTTCCCCGATCCACTTTAGTTTCTCATCTTCATCCTTTACCTTCACTACGAACAGGTGTAGGTTTTGTCTTATTAACTTCCCTCTTATCACAATGGCGTTTTCACCGATTTGTTTGGCAATATCCTCTTCCACTCTTGGCGTGGCGGTGGCGGTGGTAGCTAATAAAGGAGTATTCGGAGGCAGTTGATTGATCAATTGGACTATCTTCCGATAGGCGGGGCGGAAATCATGCCCCCAGAGGGAAACGCAATGGGCTTCATCTATCACGAGCATGGATATTTTTAGCTCTTTGATAGAGTTCAACCACCACATATTCTCCTGCCGTTCTGGGGCGATGTATAATATTTTCAGCTTGCCGCTTTTTGCCAGTTTTAATGACAATGAATTCTCGTTCGGCAGCTGTTCAGAGTTGATGCAGCGAGCCTCGATGCCGAGCTTCGCGAGTTTCTTCACCTGATCTCTCATTAATGAAAGCAGGGGCGAGAAGATGATGGTCAGCCCATCGAACTGCGTTGCCGGAAACTGGTAACATAAGGACTTCCCGAAGCCTGTTTTTTCTATCAATAATACCCTTTCTTTCTTTAAGAGTTTGTCTATCGCTTCCCATTGTTCGTCGTGGAAAGAATCTAATTTGAAAGTCTTTTTTAACTCTTTCTCGGCTTGCGTTCTGGTCATATATTTTATTTAAGGGCGCAAAGATAGTTTAATAAATACTTCTTTCGGCAGCCCTCCCCTTTTATTAAATACCGGATACGACTGCCACATTCCCCGAAAACGGCTTCCGATAGCGTAACCGAAGCCTCCAAATCAGGGTTAAATTCCCAAAAAAACCTGCCCGTGTTTTCCGAAACCACGTACAGCTTTTTGAAAACCACATACAGCTTTTTGAAAACCACGTACAGCTTTTTGAAAACCACATACAGCTTTTTGAAAACCACGTACAGCTTTTCCGAAACGCTGTACAGCTTTTTGAAAACCACGTACAGCTTTTTGAAAACCACGTACAGCTTTTTGAAAACCACGTACAGCTTTTCCGAAAAGCTGTACAGCTTTTGAAGGTTTTTAAGGTCGTTTTAGAGGTATTTAACGATAGAAACAGGGCTCAATCCCAACGGCTGCGTGGGTTTCTATTAGTAATTTTGGAATTCACGGTATTTTCTTCGGATTCCCCCAGCCTCCCAAGAAGCTCCCTCGGCAAAGATTCAAAACACCCATTCCGGCATCGAAAAACCGATTCCCGAAGAAAATTAAAGAGGAATTAATCTATAAAAACACCACCTCGACCAGCAGAAAACATACTATTAATAGTATAGTATAGACCGATAAAAGCCGGATCGGGATGTAATCAGAAGTTTTTAATTGGAAAAAATAGTTGACGTAGGCGATGAGCAGGATTTTCTCGGAATAATAGGCAATCACCGTCCCATAAGCCACTCCGATGATGCCAAAATAATGTAGCAGTACGAGGCTGGAGGTTACATTAATCACGATTTCGATGAAGGATACCACCATGATGACCCTTGTTTTATGCGTCCCGATCAAGATCGTTTGCGGAAACACCAGCCGGCTCACGATGAGTAATAAAAAGACATTGAAAACACTGGCACTCGCAGCGAAGTTGGCATTAAAGATGAAGGGATAAAGTTTGTGGCTCGTTACTAATAAAATGAACGTAACGGGGAATAAAAGGTGCATTAGCCGTCTGGACCTGGTCTTCATCGAAACGAACGATTCTTGCACAAATTTGTTTCTGAATACCGGTAATAATGCTACGCCGAGGGCATTTGCCATCAGCAACGTGAAGGGGAGTTCCCGCGCCCCAAACCGGAAGATGGCGAAGTGTTCTGGGGAACATTTTTTCGATACGATAATGCCATCAATATAGTCCGCTGACCCGCTGAACAAGGCGGCAATCATCAAGGGGTACGCCAGCTTCAGGTGATCTTGTATCATTTTATAATCAACCCTGAACACGGTGTGCTGGAGTAGGAGGGAAGTGAGGATAATGAGCTTCAGAATGGCAATAATTATTAATCCCCACACGCTCGCCTCGATGCCATATCCAAGAAACACCGGGGCAGCCACCAATATCACCTGCAACGGGTAGATAGACGAGCCGTAAAGGAGGATTTGTTTGCCGTCTTTCTTGATTAATAAGATATGTTCAATCAGGAACGACGGGGTATTTAAGAACATATATAATAGGAGTAAATTAAAGTATGGTATATCCTTGCCGTGGGTTATCGTAGCAATGATTTGCGTCTTGAAAAAGACCATCAAAAGGATGATAAGGACATTGAAGATAGATACCAACAGAAAAGAATTAAAGAAAAACGAAGAAGGCTTGCCCTCCTCTGGATATAAGGTAACCATGGAGTTCATCAGCCCCGCCACCCAGAAGAAAGTTACCGCACCTGATACTAAAAGGAGGGTTTCATATTGACCTATCTCTTGCAAACTAAGATGACTCTTGGAGAAAAGTATCCCAATCAATATCAAAGCCCCATAACGGAAGAGCTGGTAGCACTGAAAAGAGGAAATGTGGCTTATTCGGATATTAATTTTAGGGAATTTCAAGAGGAGGGGGTATTTTTTAGGGAGATTTTATGATTAATCAGGCGACAAAACTAACTAAATTACTGATTACATTTTTTTAATAACTTTTAAAATGCTATTTTTGCAGCCCCGAAATAATATGGTAGATGTAGCTCAGTTGGTTAGAGCATTAGATTGTGGTTCTAAGGGTCGTGGGTTCGAGCCCCATCATTTACCCCAAATTAAAAATCGGACAAAAAGGAACTCTTCGGAGTTCCTTTTTCATTTTGTTGATAAATTTTTGTTAAAATATTTTGTCAGAAGAAAAATTTTTAGTAATTTTACATTCGAATTTAATGAACACTTATTGACATGAGAAATAGTATTACAAAAATTGCTCTTCACTTCGGGCTTATCCTCGGCTCGCTTCTATGCACTAACAGTAGCATTGCACAATGTTTCCACGATACCGTCCTTGCTTGCGGAACGGTAACATTATCTATCACTCCCCCTCCTGGTGGCGATGCAACGAATAGTTATAATATGACTACTGTTCCCTACCTTCCTGACCCCTATTCAGGAACCGATGCGTTTACTTCTTTGAATTATGGAGATGATAACTACAGCGATTCCATCGGTATCGGTTTTAACTTTTGCTTCTATGGAAGTTCTTACAATGTTCTGGCTGTTTCTTCGAATAATTATATATCTTTTAATGTACCTACCCTTGCAGCAAATTTTTCTCTGAACGGTGGATATTCAAGTTGGGAATTAGATGATCCTATTCCAGATCCTAATGGAGAATATGTATATGATGCGAGCGGTTATCCTTATCCCCCCCTTAATACTATCCTCGGTCCTTGGCAAGATATTGACCCTGGAGTTCCTATTAATGGTTATGACTTGATTACTTATCAGGTTCTGGGTTGTTATCCTTATCGCAGGTTTGTGGTTTCATATGACAGCCTGCCTTACTTCGATTGTACAAATCTTTATTTCAAAGGACAGATTGTAATCTTTGAAAGCACGAATGTTATTGAGATTCGTTTACAACATAAAGACGAATGTTCCTCATGGTCTGGTTGGGCTCCGGGTGCTGCCGTAGAGGGATTGCATAATGCTACTGGTACTGCCGCAACGGTTGTTCCCGGAAGGAATTATTATAATGTTTGGACTGCTAATAATGAAACTTATCGCTTCACTCCGGTTAATCCTGCTCCTACCGTAAACTGGTATCAAGGAATGACCCTTGTCGGAACTGGAACTTCTATCAATGTTACCCCTACTGCCAGCACTGTTTATACTGCAACTATCACATATGCTTGTGCGAATACTATTGCGGTGGATTCCTTCATTGTTCTTTATGGTGATAGCCTTCCGACAATGGGCAGCACTCCTTCTGCTTGTTCAGGGAATACTGGTACGGCATGGGCTATTCCTAATAGTTCTAACGGTCCTTTTACTTATGTGTGGACTCCTTCAGGACAAAACGGACAGACCGCTACCAATCTCGGTGCTGGGCTTTACACTGTTATGGTTACGAATGCCAGTGGTTGTGTAACTCTTGATACCGTTACCGTCCCTTCTTCCGGTGGCATAACATTGAATGGAGGTGTCATTAATCTTTTATGTTTCGGTGATAATACCGGACAAGCATTCGTTTCGGTAAATGGTGGAACAGCTCCTTTTACTTATGCCTGGACTCCTTCTATTCAGAGTGGGCAGACGGCTACCAACCTTGGTGCCGGTTCATTCACATGTTCAGTTACAGATGCTAATGGATGCCTTGCTTCTATCATCGAATTGGTTTCGCAGCCTGCTGTGTTGAATGTTATCACCGTTCCTGCATCGCCCCCTGCTTGCGTTGCCGGGAGCTTTGGTTCGGATACTGCTTTTGCCAGTGGTGGAACAGGTGCTTATGCCTATCTTTGGTCGCCTTCGGGTGGAAATGGTGCTACTGCCATTAACCTTGCTGCCGGAAATTATACCGTAGTCATTACCGATGTAAATGGATGCACTGCATCTTCCATATCTTCCATTACTAATGGCTCGGCTTTGTCATTAACGCAATCGTTGGATGATACCATTTGTCAGGGCGAACATGCGACCATGAATATCGGCATTGTAGGCGGTAATGCCCCATTCACTATTCTTTGGATGCCAGGGGCAATGAATACAACTACCGTTACCGTTGCGCCAACCATTACTACGACATATAATATTGTAGTAACCGATGTTACCGGATGCATTGCCAATGCTACGATAAATATTGTGGTGATGCCCGGTCCGCAACTTAATTTTACTGGAGGACCCGTTGCCGGATGTACCCCTTGGACGGTTCAATTCTTCGATAATTCCACCTCAATAGATCCTATTATTCTTCGCGAATGGAATTTCGGGGATGGCTATGGCGTATTCGATACCTTAAACCCGTGGCATACCTATCTGACACCCGGTATTTACGATGTTACATTAACCCTTACGACCAGTACCGGATGCGTTGTTTCGATTACCGATTCCGCTATGATTACCGCCTATCCCGTGCCTATTGCGCACTTCCTGATTAAGCCTGAACAGGTTACGATGCTGAATTCCGAAGTACGTTTCTTTAATCATACCATAGGCGATTATTCCACGCTCTTTTGGAACTTTGGCGACAATACGACCTCCACCGAAACCAACCCATTCCATACCTATCCCGATACCGGAACCTACTGGGTTACGCTGATTGCTTGCAACCAATACGGATGTTGCGATACCGCCCAGGGAACCGTGATTGTTACGCCTGACAACGCCTTTTATATCCCCTCTGCCTTTCATCCGAAGAGCGATGGAAACAACCGCAATTTCCAGGGATACGGCGTAGGTATTACCGAATATGAGATGACTATTTTCGACCGATGGGGAGAGCAGATTTTCTTCTCCAACAATCTTTATAATCCTTGGGATGGAACCCTGAACGGAGTAGATTGCCCGCAAGGAGTCTATGTTTATTACATCAAGGTAACCAACAATTTTGCCGTCTCCAAAGAATACAAAGGCAGCGTAACGCTAGTCCGATAATTACTAAATTAAATTACGTTGATGCCATCGGTCTGAAAAGGCTGATGGCATTTTTTTTATTTTAAGATTAAATGATAGACCTCCTTCATTACGCACCACGAGTTACTTTTTAACCACCGATTTCACCTATTAACACAGATTAAAATGACCTTTCTGTAGGTTTTAATCCGTGCCAATCCGCGAAATCTGTGGTAGAAAGAACTCGTCTGTTGATTAAAATGGTGAATTTCCATTTCATAACCCCAAAAAAGCCCAAACAGCCCAAAAAGGGTCATAAGAGGCTAAATTAATGATTTTACCCAAAAATGGAATAAACCTCCATTCTTCAAAATTAGCTTCAGACCACCAGAACTTTCGCCTCACAACCCTTTCCTCTCGCCTCACAACCCTTTCCTCTTGCCTCACAACCCTTTCCTGTCGCCTCACAACCCTTTCCGGTCGCCTCACAACCCTTTCCTGTCGCCTCACAACCCTTTCCTCTCGCCTCACAACCCTTTCCTCTTGCCTCACAACCCTTTCCGGTCGCCTCACAACCCTTTCCTCTTGCCTCACAACCCATTCCTCTCGCCTCACAACCCTCTTACCTCAATCCGCCAAATAGAAATGGTTGAACGCTGTTATTTTTCACCCAAAAGGAAGACGATTTATAATGCAAACCACTCCTTATATATAGGCGACATTTTTGGGAATGATATGAATATTGAAATGAATAGCCCCGACATTAATAAACATTTTTGTTTATTTGCTGCATTATAATTATTATAAACAATATACATAGAAGCATGAAATATTTACTGATTTTATTATTGACCTTATCGTTTCAAATTGTCAATGCCCAAACTGCTGGAGATTATTATGAACAAGCGAAAAGTGATGGCGGAAAAAAAGATTATAAAGCTGCGTTAAAAGCTATCAACAAGGCTCTGGTTTTGGATTCTATGAACCCTAACTATTACATCAGTAAGGCTAATTATCTTGTTGAATTAAAAGAATACCAAGAGGTTTTTAATACCATTAATAAAGGAATATTGTTAAATCCTAAAACAGATTTTTTGTATCTCAACAGAGGCGATTTTTTGATGAGTGCAGACTATCCTGATAAAGCCATTGAAGATTTTACAAAGGCTATGGAATTAGCACCTAATGATACATCTAAAAATCACGCATTAGTGAATCGGGCAGCAGCAAAATCATCAAAAAGAGATTTTGAAGGAGCTTATGATGACCTGCATCAGGCATATCTTTTTGATTCCTCGAATATCACCATCCTTAACAATCTCGGGGCTTTATGTGATGATCTTGGTAAAGGTGAAGAGGGTATAAATTATTTATTAATAGTAATAAAAATTGACTCAACTATGGAAGGGTCTTATGTTAACATTGGGTTTAATTATCAACATGCAGGTAACTATCAAAAGGCGGCGCCGTACTTCGATAAAGCCCTTCAAATCAACCCAAAGTCCGGTATAGGATACTGCAACAGAAGCTATAACAAGCTCATGCTGAATGATATTTCAGGTGCTCTAAAAGATATAGAAATGTCTTTAAAATTGTATGATGAAAATTCTTATGCTTATAGAACCAGAGCCTTGATTTATCTTAAACAAAATAAAAAAGATAAAGCCTGTGCCGACCTGCAAACTGCCAGTGAAAAGGGTTTCAAGCAAAATTATGGCGATGAAGTTACCAAATTAATTAGGGATAATTGTTTGCATTGATAATTCTATTAAACTGCATAATCATTGCCCTCCCAAGAATGCTTTAGATAAAAGATTTACTAATTTATTTTGAAGGAGTAAAGGAAGGGGTATAAAAACCAAAAGGTCAGGCATTACGCCTGACCTTTCGGACAAAAAAACAAAAATTGAAAGCTATTTCTTAATGCAGAATCACCACCTTTTCGCGTTGGCTTGCATCATTATTATTCACTACTAAGGTATAAATACCGGAAGCGATTTTCGTAGTATTGATAACCAAATTACCCTTCACTTGTTTGTAATTCGCAACCACGTTTCCAAGAACATCCACCAAAGAAACATCGCTTGCTTTTTGATTATTAAACACAATGTTTAATTCATTAACCGCAGGGTTCGGGAAGATGGAAACAAGGTTCGAAACCTTGGTTAATTCCGGAACCGAGAGGGCGAAATTAATCCTGTTGTGCGTAACATTCGTGATGACCGGAAGATTAAAATCGAATACGATACCAGCCTTGTTTGGAATCGGAGTCATATCAGGAGTGTTCGCTTTTGGCTTGATAGAGAAGCTAACTTGTCCTTGGCTGGTGATAGGATTAGTCGCGCTATCCGGCAACATAATGTGATCAAAAACAAAAGCTACCACATGGTCTGCCACGATTTCTGTTCTGAAATTATGATCCGCATTAATCGGTTGGAAAGTCAACATATCGAGATGCGAATCCAAGGTGTCATAAACCTTCACATTGTATGCTGTGTCGCTACCTACATTTTGGAAATGCAAGTTGTAAGTCAAGCGTTGCGTAACCGGTATGTCGCCATTCACACCGACGCATCTTGGCATAACTTCTTTATAGTTAGGATCCCATGAATTAGAAACTACGCGGCAATAGTGAATAGTGTTGTTAGTAGCATCAACATCGCCATTAATCGGATCAACGATCAAGGTAAAGCAAACGCTATCTCCAAGGTTAGCAGAGGAACTGGTATGGATGTTTAAGCCAGCCCAGAATTCATTGGTATAATACCAGTTCCACCACCAATAGTAGAAATAATTGTTGGAGAAATTTGCATAATTCCAGGTCAGAGTATCACCATTGCCACTCACGGTAGGAGTAGGACCCCAGTAGGTTGATGTATAGGTAACCAATGGATCGAGGATTAATTTCACGGTTCCGCTGGTTGATTGGCAACGAAGATTCCAAGCTCCAACATCTATCCAGCCATCGTAGCCAGGACGGAAACGCCATCCCCAAACTTCTCCTGTCATGTCGAATCCATTTAAACAAGTCAAACCGAAATCGTTTCCTGAAGAAGTGGAGGTAAGATTAATTACATAATTCCCATAAGTAGGGCAGGTAACAGAGAAACCCCAATTAGTCACATACGGAGTAACCGTATAAGTAAAGCCAATCGGAGGATTAAAATAATAATAGCCCAATGAATCGGTGTAAGCCCAATCAATCAGGTTAGCTCCATTGTACAAGGCAACTGGGAAATACCGCAAAATGGAATCGGTGCCTGCATTGTAAACGCAGTTTGCATTCATGTCTAAATACAACATCCCGCTGATGTTTCCGCAGGTGTCGCCAAAAGCCATTTGGTTTTGATTAACGACGGAATCAGCAACGCCATCGGAACCGGTAACTACATACTTCGCGGTAAAATAACCGGCAGTAGTGTAGGTGTGATACGCTCCGGCAAAGAAGGAATTGGAATTGTAAATGCCGGAATAGAAAATAGTATCCGTTCCATCACCAAAATAAATGTGAACATGAACGGAATCGCCGGCAGGGTAGCCGGTAGCTTGTCCATAAACGAACAGGTCATCTCCGACCGGCAATGGACAATAAGTAAATGTGGAATCAGCTGCACCAGTAATGTGTACGACGGTTACAGCATTGCTCTTAAAGCAAGTGAGTGCCAGCATGAAGATGCCGACGAGAACGATTTGTAAGATTTTACTTTTCATAATTTTATAAATTTTATTTGTTATTAATGGCGCAAAATTACATCAGAAATTTCCCCTGGCAAAACGGAAATAAAAATATTCTTACCCGTTCAGGCATAAAATACCAGCCCCAATTTTTAAAAGTCCAGTATCCATAATCCCGATATTGACTTATTAATAAAGAAAGATCGGAGAAAAGGTTTTGTAACCTTTTAATGGATAAATTAATCCTGATTTTTCTCTTTTTAGAGCATTCTAACGACTTTCCAGAGGTGTCTAAAAACTTTCCAGAGGTGTCTGAAAACTTTCCAGAGGTGTCTGAAAACTTTCCAGAGGCGTCTGAAAACTTTTCAGAGGCGTCTGAAAACTTTCCAGAGACGTCTGAAAACTTGTTAGAATAAAAAACGACGCCCATTTACTGTAATTCCTGAAGTATTATTGGAATTTGAGGTTAATAACGGGAGTTTTAAGGAATTAGAATACGATTTTACTAATCTGAAATTCCACCTTTTCGATGGTATCAGCAGGTATTTTCATGCCAAATTTATCCTTATCAGCACGAGTTTGCTCGGTTTGAGAATAATCAAAATAATCCTCCTCCTTCACAAAAATAACAATACTAATAGAGTGCGTTTTTCCATTAATTACCTTCGCAATATTCGGAATTAACCGCACAATAACGCCAATCATGGGCTCGCGGCTTTCTTCCAAATACAATTCAACTTTGGTTCCGGGGCGGTGAAATTCGTGAAAGTAACAGTCAGGATGTCTCATATTTTGTTTGTATTTATCTTAAAAAATGAACTTGTAACAAAGAGGTAAAATCGAATTATAATGCAAAGTTACGGAGAATTTTTGAATTGACAAAATTCTCGACGAATATTTCTTTAAAAATATGACCCATCTAATCTTCCCTTTTCGAGGAATGATTCATTAGGAAAAAGAAAAATGACCGATTACTATTTCCTGATTCCACAAAAGATTTTTAGTTTTACCCCCGTATGAATAAAATAAAAGGCATCACAGGGAATAAAAAAATCGTTACCGCATGGACGTTTTACGATTGGGCAAATTCTGCCTATTCCTTGACAATCGCTTCGGCTATTTTTCCGATTTATTTCACTGCAGTAGCTACCACCAAAGGTTCAAAAAATGTGGACTTCCTCGGCTTTTCATTCAATGCCGATTCGTTGCAAACTTATACCATCTCTATCGCCTTCTTAGTCATTGCCGCCATCAATCCTCTGCTTTCTTCCATCGCCGATTATAGCGGAAACAAGAAACGATTCATGTATTTCTTTAGCACTCTTGGAGCGATATCTTGTGCAATGCTTTATTTTTTCAAAGGACCCGAAACCATTGCTATTGGGGTGCTAGGGGCTATGTTCGCTGCCATTGGATATGCCGGAAGTATCGTTTTTTATAATGCCTTTTTACCTGAAATTGCGAAGCCGGAAGACCAGGATAAAGTGAGTGCCCGTGGCTTTGCCATGGGATATATCGGCAGTTCTATTTTGCTAATCTTTAATTTATTCATGATTCAGTTTCCGCAATATTTCTTCGATGTTTCCGGCAAGATGAACGCCTTAATTACCGCCAATCCAGCCCTGAAAACCGATGATGCCATGCAGCTCGCCAAAGACTTCTATTCCGGTCCGGCATCCCGCATCTCGTTCCTCACGGTGGGCATCTGGTGGTTCGCTTTTGCGCAATATACCTTCACTTATTTACCGCATAACATTTACAAGATAACCCGCCCTGCCGGTAATTATTTATTTCACGGCTATGCTGAATTAAAAAAAGTGTGGGCAGAGCTACAACATACCACGAGATTGAAACGATTTCTCATCTCGTTTTTCTTTTATAACATGGGCTGCCAAACTGTGATGTATGTGGCGACACTCTTCGGAAACAGCGAGCTTCATTTGAACACATCCGTCCTGATCGCCATCATTCTTATCATCCAATTTGTCGCCATTGGCGGAGCGTTTTTGTTTTCATTCTTATCCAAAAAATTCGGCAACATCCGTGCATTGGCAATAGCAATTTTTGTATGGATGATAGTTGCTATTGCTGCCTATTTCGATGACAAAAGATTCGGCGTAAATGAGCAAACAGTATTCATCATGATTGCAGTACTGGTGGGCTTGGTGATGGGTGGTATCCAATCGCTTTCGCGCTCCACATATTCTAAATTATTACCCGAAACAACCGACCACGCTTCGTACTTTTCCTTCTTCGATGTCTGTGATAAAACAGGAACCGTCATAGGCACTTTCGCCTTCGGTTTAATCAATCAATTAACCGGAAATATGCGCAATTCCATTATCGTTTTACTCCTCTTTTTTGTCATCGGATTGATCATGCTTATGCGTATTCCGATTCAACGAAAAGTATTGAGGGGAGAAGTGGGAAAATAGGCTCTTATCCTATTTTATTATGCAATTGCGATAAGCTAAAACAGAGTTTTTGTAATCACTATTAAAGTGTAGTTATTCTCTATTACAGTTGCGCTATTCATTATTACAGTGTCTTTAGTCAATATTACAGTGTAAATAATCAGTATTATAGTGTATTTAGTCAGTATTTTAGTGTAATTAGTCAATATTACAGTTGCGCGAATCAAAATAATTGATCCCTTTCGCCTCCATTTAATATCTTTGCAATGTTATAAGTAATTAATTATCCATAAATAAAGTAATAAAAACTCAAATGTTAAGATTTAATCTAGAATTCCTGTTAAGGTCAAAGGGCATCAAAAATGGATTTACCCATCTCAAAATAAACGGCTTTTCGCAAAGCTCCGCCACGAAATATTGCAGGGGAGATATGTCCGTTTTAAGATTAAAAGATGTCGAAAAAATTTGTGAATTATTTCATTGCACCCCCAATGAATTGCTCGAATGGTATCCCGATGCAGCAGTAAAAAATATTGAGAACCATCCTCTCTTTTCTTTGAAAAAAAAGGAGGTCATGGCGAATGTTTCAAAGGGAATAAGCACTCTGAAAATTGATGAATTGGAGCAAGTAGAAAAATTTATTACCGATCTAAAAAGTAAAAAGAACAAGCCCTAAAATTCAAAAGGGCAGATAGAAATTAATCCTATCCGCCCTCCCGAATTTTTTAAGAATATTCTTTAATTTCTCACGGTTACTTTGCCCGTGGATGTCCAACATTTGAACTCGTTGGTATAATAAAGGTAAGCCGAAGAAGCCGGTGAATCAAAGGTTCCGGGAATATCAGCCTTTAAATCGAAGTTGATATTCTTAACTTCGGAAGGTGCCATCTGGCGGTAATAACAGATGACGGTATTGCCCTTAATTTCATAATAATCGAAGATATGTTTCTCTTGCATCTCCTTTAACTGCCAGGGTTGTGGCGAAAGTCCTGCGGGAATTCCTATCACAGCCATCGTAGAGGGAAGTCCATCTTTCGTAGTATTGGTAAGGGTTGTGGCGAGGCGAACCGTCTCTCCGGCTTTGATCGAATTAGTAAATAATTTTGTTTCAATAGCCACCTTGCAATCCTTTGAAGAGTTGGGAAGCGAAGTATTGTATGTGACCGCGATAGAGTAGGGGAGAGGGTTCTTGCATCCAACATACTTCACTTTCAAATCGTGTTTGCCAGGTTTGATATATCTGTTCAAACTGTCTAAAACAATAGCGTTTTTGTCTCCCGCTTTATACGATTTTTCAGAAACTTTCTTGCCATCAACATAAAATTCAATGGTTCCATCTTCATTAGTATGCTTAGAGAATTTAGCATACTCGGTTAAGGCTTTAAGAGCAAGAATAGTTCCTTGAGTAGAGCCGAAAGCCCCGTAACCACTGCGCGCACCGACTAAATATTGAATGGCTTTATTCAATGATTCATTGTTATTTCCAGAACTTTTAATGATAGCAAGGATTGCAAGGGAAGTAGTTTCGATAGTAAGGCTTTGCCCGCCAGATCGGGTAATGGAAGACGATGTACCAGTCCAGCTACCATCTTTTTGTTGCTTGGAAAGAAGGTCTGTAAGCACCTTTTCAGCCCTTGTATTATCCTTCTTTTTGAAAAGAGTATTGGCGAGAAGAGCAAGCTGGTAGGGGTCTTTGCTACCTAATGCCTTCTTGTTGGCTTGAGTGATTTCTTTATCTAAATCAGTATAACCGGCATCGGTAAGAGCATAAATAATGTAGGCATTAGTAATGTCTTCAGAAGCTCCACCAAAGTTATCTAAAGCCCTTGGATTGCGCTTGAAGCTTCCATTACCATCCCTGCGACTCATTAACCAATCTGCAGTGCGATCAATCATCTTTTGATCCACATTCTTTTCAACTCCTTTCATATCATTGAATTGCATGAGACCATAAGCAGTCAAAGCCTCGTGAGCAGGGGCACCACCGAACCATTCATATCCCTTTTCTTTAGTTTCAAATGTAGTTAATTTCTTATAACCTCTGTCAACGAAGCCACTTGCACTGGCTAATAATTTTTCATCTTTGGTATCGGTTTCTTTAAGGTAATTCAAGACCATAACATTAGGATAAGAACTCATAGAAGTCTGCTCGAAACAACCACCAGGTTCACGAAGAATACCTTCAACACCCTTTGTCAAATCGCTTACCACAGAAGGGAATGCGGTGAGTTGGGCAGTGAGCGAACCATTCACCATATTCTGAATATCTATGTTGTATTCCTTGCTCATTTCCTTGCCGGAGAAGGAAAGAGTAACAGGAAATCCTTTAGCAACAATCTTTATCTTGGAAGTGAATTCATCATTCAATCCCGAACTATTGAAAGCGATGTCAAGATCACCATCTCCAGTGGTATTAAGGACTTGATAATCTAAATAAATAACCTTTACTTGTCCCGCAGCTAATGTTTGAGAAGTTGCAATAGGAGTAAGCTCTTTAAACCCTTGCGGAGCCTTGATTGTAAGGCTGCCAGTGATGTTATTAGTAGTGTTATTCTTTAAAGTAAGAGGAATAAAAACTTTATCTTCCGTAGCAACTTCATTAGGAGCCTTGACAGTCATGGCAAAAGGCAATTGAGTGAAGTAAGTTTTCTCGGTTCTACCGATCATTCCGTCAGAAGAAATACCTTCGACAGTGGTACGGAACGAACTTATATCATCAGAATTATAAAACTCCACAGAACCCTTGCCAGTCCTATCAATTTCAATGTTCCCATTCCAATAAATTGTAGAACGAAAGTCATTACGAACAACATTTTCATTGGAAGTAGTATAGACAGTATTAGGAAATTCTTTAGCACGATAATATCCGATGACGGGCTTAACCTGTTGATTGGGTTGTTCAAGCATTTCATCATTAACAAATTCAGCATTATCTTTTGCATTCAATCTTGCAAAGCCATTTCCTCTGAAAGCACGCGCTTCATCCTTTTCTGCAAGCATCATTTTCTTGCCTGCTTTAGCATTAACAACTGCATTCTTCGCAAGGTGTTCTTCTTGAGGTTTTTGATGATCAATACCGTTATCTTTCTTCTTATCAGGACTTGGTTTAGCCATGGGAACAGCGCTTTTATTAGCCATTGCTTTACGAGGAACATTCACAACCTGATCTTGTGCCTTCCATTGCATTGCTCCCATTGCTGGAGCAGGTGCTGCCATATTTGGTTGTGCCTGAAAGTCCTGTTGAACCATTCCTTCCGCACGTGTATAAACAACTCTGTTCACATCATTGAGATAATATTTGGCATCGGGCTTGTAATCATATACAGCAATGGTTTGAGGTGTATAACCTTCGGCAGTTATTGCTAAATTAACTGGTGATGTAAGATCTATTTTATCTATTGAAAACTTTCCTTTTTCATTAACAGCTATTGTTTGATCCTTACCATTTATCTTAATAGTTGCTTTTGATATTGGCTTGGCATTATTTTGATCAATAATAGTTCCTGACAGTACTGCTTTCTCGCCTTGGAAGGCTACATTAGGCAAGTCGTTATCAAGAATTTTCTTCCAGGTGAATCTTCTCCAACCCGCTGTCATCATTAAGTAATCTAATGCTACATCGGCTTTTGGTTCTTTGGTATTAAAGTAGAAAGCAGGCTCTTCGACTTTTTCTTTTATATCATTTTCTAAAAGCAATTTTGATAAAATATTCCCTGACTTATCATCAGCAAATGAAAGCAATTGATCATTAACCACAGACATGGAAACACTTGCCGGCATTGGCATTCCGCGATCATCTCTTATGGTAACAGTCATCTTTACTTTCTCTCTTGGCAGATATTTTTCCTTATCAGTTTCTATTGCTATGGACAATTGTTTGTTCTTATTTAAGAAGACCAAACGTTCTGCTCTTTCCACACCTTTAGAATCGAATAAAGTTATTTGAGAAACACCAATCGGGAACTGATTTGTTGGTAAAATTAGTTTATTATTCCCTGCATTTGCGGCAAAGGAAGTTGCATAACAAATCTTTCCTCTTGTTTGTGCAATAATGTTCAACTCTTCGGTCTCTGTTGACTTTACATTCAATACTAATTCATTGGGATTAACATTATCAGTACTGATAACATACCCTCTTGGCATCGGCTCTGGGAGATCATATTTGGTATTGATATTTTCAGGCTTGTCTATCTTTACATAATACTTCTTTCCACCATCTGGCTTGATATTAAATGCTCCCATACCTTGATGATAACTCGCGAAATGACTCATTAATTTATTATTAGAATCAAAGACATCTCCTTCAACATCTGCGGGCTTCCCAAACTCATTCAAAGCCTTAAATGCAACGCGACTTTCCAAGCCATTAACCAAATCACCACCCTCTGGATACATGGCAAAATTGATGTTGTTTAATACAATCGGAATTGAACGAGAAACAGATTCCGTTTGTCCTTGATAATCTATCAGAACATTCACCAAGCCATCATTAGTTTTCAATGTTTCAGGCAGTTTAAACCGAATGTACATCACTCCATCATTTCCTGTAACAGCAGTACTTTCCAATAATTTTTTCCCTTCAAGATTAGCGATATATTTAAAATTATAATTCGCCAAAGGTTGGTTCTCATTGGTATTTAATTCCAACTTAGCAATCACTTCATCACCGGGACCAAAGGCTTTACGTTCAAAGTCCAATTTCATTTTAAGATTAGGCAAAACAACATCCTGCACAGTCAATTCTTTTTCAAAGAAAACAGTGTCCGTTTCATTCTTTTGCCAGTTGGTAAATGCCTTTACTTTGTATAAACCACCAGGAGATTCAGCACCTAATGTGAAATCGCCAACAGTTTTTCCATTCTTCCCGATTACTTTGATTTCTTTCTCCACATTTCCCTTCGGACCAATCAATTGGACATGAAGAATATCACTCTTTTCGGAAGGAGTAAAGTCCTTGCCATTGCGCAGATAAGCAGCAAACCAAATAGTCTCACCAGGTTTGTAGAATGGTTTGTCAAACTGCATGTACACGCGGTCTTCAGGTAGTTTGTCATTCGCAGCAACAAACTTGTTTTTCGCTTTCTTGATGAAGTCATTCTCTACTTCCTGTTGGAAATAACCACTTGCTTTAATAAGGCTCATTGCCCCAAATACGATTGCCATCACAAAGGCAAGGCTCACAATTTTACGGATTACATTTTTCTTTTTCATTGTCTTAATTTATTAAATTATTGTTTGGAATATTTATCTTTTGAGGATAAGATGCAAAAGAGAAAAGGATTCCATAAAAGGGATTGAAAAATCTTTCGATTCTTTTTTCCATTTAGTTTTCTAAATTTGTCCCATCGAATTCTTCGACTTCCTCCTGCGGTTTGGTAAACTGGTAAGCGCGAATGGGAATCCCACTGAATGCAAACGAGTCTAAACAAATCCTAAAAATAATAATAATTTAAAAATTAAAAAAAAAATGAACAACAAAATCGTAACATTTGTAATTGTAATCATGTCCTACATCCTGGAGTGGAAAAAGGTAGTGGCATCGGAAGTAAATCCTACGGGGGAAGGTCTGAAATTTTCCTTCCCGAACACCAACATCGGCAGAACTTTTGCCAAAAAATTGAGGCAACGAAAGGGCTTCGAGAATTGCATTATTATCCTGACCAATGACCACGGAACGGGACTGAAATTAGAGAAAGGAATACCCATTGTTTTGATGTCGGTACCGAATCCAAACCCCGTCATTACCGCCACTATCAGTGCTCCTGATGCTGTCGAAGGCAAGGCAAAATTAGCAGAGAGTATTCGTGATAAAGGAGCATCTACGACTTACGTCACAATACCTCCCGGACAACTCCTTGCCCTTACTCCTCTTATAGCCAACCTTCGCGCTGCTGTAGGCGAAGCTCAAGTTGATTATGCCTGGGATCAGTTGAATACAAAGCTGAAGCTTTTGATGCGGATTATACAGGACGCAATGGACGCCAATAAGCCACAAAGTTTAATAATTTGTGTCCATTATGGCTATCATGCGCAGGGCAGGGGCGGAAAAAGTGCCCAAATATTTGGAGGAGAAACAGGTGCAATTGTCGGTTCAATAGATTTACATTTTCCTATAGGACCACGAGGATGTTGCTATAGTGTAAAATTTTGGAATGCCGCAAGAACCTCCTTCTCATATGCACTAGGGACCGACATTGGACATGGTCATTTTGACGGTTTGGTTTCCGGAGAAATGCAGAATGTTTCTGTCGTCGAAGTCGCTCATGGTGTGTTCGTAAGAGAAAGTCAGATTATTGCAGTAAGAGCAAAATAACACCCTCTTATTTTAAACCAAAGCAGCCCTCTGATACCCAATCGGAGGGCTGCTTTTTTATATCCGTACCCTTCATTCAACACAAATTTGTAGCTCACTAATGTTAGCAACACCCTCACACGTGTTAGCAACACCCTCACACGTGTGAGCAACACCCCCACACGTGTGAGCAACACCCCCACACGTGTGAGCAACACCCCCACACGTGTGAGCAACACCCTCACACATGTGAGCAACACCCCCACACGTGTTGCCAACACCCCCACACGTGTTAGCGGGTTGCCAAGTGCTGTGTTGTCTCTTTTTCCCGTTATAAAACCCGATTTTCAAGTATAAAAAGGAACTTTTCTCAAAATGACACTTGCGGAAATCATTTCCTTTTTCCTACTTTTGCCATTCACAAAAAAATTAATGAAGATGAAAACACGGATACTATTAATTGTGATGCTTGGGTTGAAGGTGAATGGGAAGATTGAGATGGTGTAGGGGATGGGGAAACGTTTAACGCTTGATGATGCACAGGAATATGCCGCTAATAAAGGAGGCAAGTGTTTGAGTACGGAATATATTAATGATGCTACTCGCATGGCTTGGAGATGCGAACGGGGACATACCTGGGATATGGAGTTTCAGGTTATCAGACGCGGAGCATGGTGTGCTCAATGTAATAAGTATGAGATAAACTCTGAACAGTTAGAGGTGATTAAAACCATTGCTATTGGACAGGGTGGTAAATGCCTTGCTACAGAATATAAAAATAATCATACGCATCTTTTATTTGAATGCGATCAGGGACATCAATGGACAGCAGCACCAAGATTAATAAAGAAAGGGAACTGGTGTCCTACTTGTGCAGGAAGAATTTATACCATTGAGGATATGAAAGCCATCGCAGAAAAACGTCAAGGAAAATGCTTATCAGAAAAATATACAAACAGCACCACCAAGTTGCTTTGGCAATGTTCAGAAGGACATATCTGGAAGGCAATACCTGCATCAATCATAAATAGAAGATGGTGCCCCAAATGTGCATTCAAACATAAAGGGGAAAACCAGAAAAACGACATTATGGTATATCAAGATATTGCTATTAAAAATGGAGGCAAATTATTAACAGAAGTATATGTAAAATGCAGCGCACCCATGGTATGGGAATGTGCCAAAGGTCATATCTGGACGACTTCAGCAAACACCGTTGGTACAGGACATTGGTGCCCCTATTGTTCTGGAAAAGCAAAGCATACCATCGTTGAAATGCGAGCCTTTGCAAAAACAAAAGGAGGCAAATGTTTATCAAAAAAATATGAAAACATTTATTCCAAACTCCAATGGGAATGCGCCGAAGGACACCAATGGATGGCATCACCAACCAATGTTTATCACAACGGAACTTGGTGCCGGGAATGCAACAATAAAGTTTGCATTAAAAACTTAGGCAAATATTATAAGAAGAAAAAATCGAAAAAAGATAATGATGCGTAATCCTGTTACTTTATTCACCCCCAGGCATTACCATTGTTAGGCATATTATATTCTATCTACTAAAAAAATTTCTCCTTCGGGTTGCAAAAATAAAACTTCAAAACTTTGCAACTTTAAAAATTTGCCGTCGTAAAAGTTCCTACATCAACTAATTTTATTAATTTAATACATCAATCTATGAGTAAAAAACACACAGCCACGAATTCGGCACGAATCATTGCAGGACTTTGTTTCCTCGCAGTAAGTATCCTCTTAGGGATAACAACGAAAACCTTTGCACAATCCTGTTACGTTTCCGCTGGCGGAAACCAAAGAATGTGCGCGAACGATGCCCCGATTCCTATTTATGGAACTTCGACTTCCTCGAATCCCATTTTCAGTTGGAGCACGAACGGAGATGGATTTTTTGATGATCCATCAACTCCAACAACGGTCTATTCGCCTGGTGCGAATGACATCGCCAATCAATCAGTTCAGATTACTTTAACAGTAACCTGCGATGAAGGAACTTCCACCGATGTCATGACCTTAACCATCGCCTCAAATCCCGCTCCTATTATTACAGGGAGCAATCTCCTCTGTGTAGGGAGCACCGTAGATGCAGGCACAGGGTACGATAATTATTATTGGGAATGGTTCGGCAACCAGAACTTTGCTGGTGGCTACGGAACTAACGAAACACAAGTAATTGGCGGTAGCGATACCTATTACCTTACGGTAGATTTGAACGGATGTTCGGGCTATGCCTCTACTTATATTACTGCCGAAGGGGGTACTTACGATTTCTCGGCAAGTGCTTCTTCTCTCTGCACAAGCAGCATAATAGATTTGTCATTATCGGCATCCAATCCCGATGATTGGTATCAACTTTTATGGAATGGAAACCCCTATGGAAGCACCTATCAGGGCGATGCCTACGGAGGCTTTGTAGATTTTGGAAACTACTTTTTAGATGCCGGAACATATACCGTCAGCAGTTATTTTTGTAATAATTTAATGAATGGTTCTTTTACCGTAACACAAGACCCTTATCCTGTAATTACTGATAATATACTGTGTGCTGGAAGCACCATAGATGCCGGAGCAGGGTATGATAATTATTATTGGGAATGGTACGGAAGTCAGAATTTTGCAGGCGGTTATGGAACTAATCAATCCCAAGTAATTGGTGGTAGCGATACCTATTATCTTACCGTTGATTTGAATGGATGTTATGGATATGCTTCCACCTATATTACTGCCGAAGGGGGTACTTACAACTTCATTGCCAGCGGCACATCATTTTGCTACAGCAGCAGTATTAATTTATCATTGGCAGCGAGTAATCCTGATGATTGGTATCAATTATTAATGAATGGAAACCCTTATGGCGGTACATATCCAGGAGATGCAAATGGCGGTGCTGTGAATTTCGGCAACTTCTTTTTAGATCCGGGAACTTATACCATGAAGAGTGTGTATTGTGGTAATCTGATGAATGGCTCCTACACCATCTTAGCCGGACCTGATGCTCAAATTACTCCAAATGGTTCTACTTTGATGTGTAGTCGTCAGGGGCATATTGTCCTTCAGGCTACGCCAACAGGAACGAATTATTCCTATTCTTGGGTTACTCCCGATAATTATTCTGCAAATACCTCCACCTATAATGCCGATATGACAGGGAATTATATCGTATATGTTACCAATCTCACAACAGGTTGTTCTGCTTCTAATCTTATTGAATTTATAGTGCATACCTCACCTTCTCCAAGCATTACCGCGAGTGGAGCTACCACCTTCTGTTCCGGTGGTTCGGTTACGTTGGATGCTGGTTCCTATGCCTCCTATCATTGGAATACGAATGCTACTTCCGAAGCCATTGCTGCCACGACCTCCCGCAATTATCTTGTTACCGTTACCGATGGAAACGGATGCACGGGTACTGCCTCCAGAACTGTTACCGTGAATACCTCGCCAAGCGTGAGGATCACTCCAAATGGTACCACTACCTTATGCCCTGGATTCAATGTATCATTGGATGCCGGCACCTATCCTTCTTATATTTGGAATACGAGTGCCACTACTGAATACATCACTACTGCCACTGCCGGAACCTATTCCGTAACTGCTACCAGTAGCAATGGATGTACCGGAACGGCTTCTGTAAATGTTACCACCGTTGCCTTCCCGAATCCTGTGATTACCGGTGCTACCACAGCTTGCAGCGGAACTACGATTACGTTAGGAACTACATCTGCTTATCCTTTTTATACTTGGAGCAACGGTGCAACCACATCTACAATAGGCGTAACCACATCGGGAACGTATTCGGTAATAGTAGTGAATGGAACATGCAGCAGTTCGACCAGTACCACTATTAACTTCAATGCAAGTCCTGTTCCGAGCATTACTGCTACGGGCATTGCGACCTACTGCACTGGTACTGGGAACGTAACCCTGAATGCCGGAAGTCCTTATTCTTCGTATCATTGGAATACCAATGCCTCAGTGCAATCCATCACCGTTACGCAGAGTAATCCCGGGACTTACAGCGTTACCGTTTCAGGTTCTAATGGATGTACTGGCAGTGCCTCATCCGTCGTTAGTTTGGCGTGTAATGTACCGACATTCCCTGCCGCTCCGACAACCAATATTGCGGCTACTACGGCAATGGCTAATTGGATATTGCCGACTTGTTATTACAGCAACAGCATCCGCATCAGCAAGCATAATCTGAATACCTGGACTACCTATACCGTTACTCCGAATACCCATTATACGTTCTCTGCCCTCACTCATAACACGTCTTACGATTGGCAGGTACGCACCAATTGCAATTCAGCCTTGACCAATGTTTCGGCATGGACTACGGTGCAGACATTCACTACCGCCGCGAGGCTCGAGGAGGGAGAAACCGAGGAATTCGCGACCACCTTCGATGCCTATCCGAACCCTGCCAAAGACTTCCTGAATATCGCATTCAATACCGAAAAAGAGGAAGGATATAACATTCAATTGATAGATGTTACAGGTCGCGTAATCAGCCATATTAATGGGAGTACCGTTATCGGCGAGAATCAATATCAAATGAATCTCGCCAATGTTTCCAATGGTGTTTATTTCGTGGTATTAAAGAATAATAACAGCATTATCCAAAAGAAAATAATGGTGAATTAAAGGAATCCGATTCCCTAAATAAATGCCCCGCGAGGAATCTTCGTGGGGCATTTCCTTTTTATGAGGAATGGCATCTTTTTTTTACAGATGGCATACCTGAACTTCTGGGAGGCATCTGTTTTTTTACAGATGACATACCTTAAATTGGAGAAAATTAGCCCGATGTGTTGCTATTAACAAAATTATTGTAGTTTTGCGCCCTCTAATAATAATAGCTAATGGCAAAAGAAACAACAAACGATTCAAACATGGGCGAAACCTTCAGCAAGGCGGAGCAGTACATCCTTGATAACAAGAAGAGCCTTTCCATCATTTTGGCGGTATTCGTGGTAACAATCTTCGGGTATGTCGGGTATCAAAAATTCATCGTAGCCCCGAACGAATTACAGGCAGAAAAAAGTATGTTCATGGCAGAACAGAACTTTGAAAGGGATTCTATAGACCTTGCCATCAACGGTAGAGATTTAGCACCTGGGTTTAAGGAATTATCTACGAAATATAGCGGCACCAAGTCGGGCAATCTGGCACATTACTATCTCGGAGTGTGCTATTTAAGGAAGGGGATGTATCAGGAAGCCATAGATGCCTTGAATGCTTTTGATGGCAGCGATGAAGTGATTTCTCAAATAGCCACAGGAGATATTGGCGATGCTTACATGGAGCTTGGAAAGGCTGATGATGCCATTAAATATTACCTCAAGGCAGCAAATAAAAAGAAGAATAAATTGACCACTCCTCTTTACCTGATGAAAGTCGCAGGGGCTTATGAAGACGGCGGCAAATACGAGGATGCAATTAAGATTTATCAACAAATCCGTAAGGAATATTTTGAAACCCAAGAGGGCAGAGAAGTAGATAAATACATTGCACGGGCAGAAGGCATGAAGAAATAGGTTCTTCTATTCCCTATTCCTAATATTATTTTTCGTGACAAACTTTAAATCCTCTGCAACAGCCCGCAGAAAGAATACGCTTTCAGGTAAAGATATGCACATCGGTATCGTAGTTTCTGAATGGAACGAAACAATTACTAAAGCATTGCTGAAAGGGGCTTTGAATACCCTCAAGAAGAATGGCGTTCCTGAAAAAAATATTATGGTAAAAACTGTTCCCGGCAGCTTTGAATTACCTTTAGGAGCGCAGATGATAGAAGAAAAGTTTCATCCCGATGCTGTGATCTGCTTAGGATGTGTTATTAAGGGCGAGACTACACATTACGATTACATTTGCGCTTCAGTTGCAGATGGTATCATGCAATTGAACCTCAAGTACACCAAACCCTTTGTCTTCGCGGTGCTTACCTGCAATAACAACCAGCAAGCAATGGATAGGGCTGGCGGAATTATGGGGAATAAAGGCGAAGAAGCTGCCCTCACTGCTATTGCGATGGTGGCATTGAAGCGAGAACTTGCTCAAACGAAATCTTAGTTTCCCTGAACCTCTGAATGGTTAGGTTTTAAGATCCATTTATCCTACTGAAGATGATTGATACCTCCGTATTCAAACCTTTCCCGACCCTCGAAAGCAATCGTTTGAGATTACGGAAAGTTACTCTCGACGATACGAACGAAATCTTCGCTATCCGATCGGATATTAAGGTGGTGAAATACCTTGGCAAAGACCGTAGCCCGGATATTAATGAGGCTATTGCGAACATCAATCTGTTGGATGAATTGCTTACTAATGAAACAGGCATCAGATGGGGGATTACCTTAAAACCTTCTAATAAAATCATCGGAAGTATTGGTTTCTGGAAATTAATGAAGGATAGGTTCCGTGCCGAAATAGGGTACGACCTGCATCCTGATTATTGGAACCAAGGCATTATGACGGAGGCGATGAAAATGGTTATCGAGTTCGGTTTCAAGACCATGAACCTCCATTCTATTGAGGCGAACACGGACAAGGATCATCATGCTACCCACAAGGTTCTTATCCATAATGGTTTTGTCAAATCTGCCCACTTCAAAGAGAATTATTATTACAATGGAATCTTCCTCGATTCGGTAATTTTTTGTTTGATTAACCCGAACGATTCCCGATAAACAGTTATCTTTGCACCCATAATTATTACAATGAAAAAGATACTTCTGATTACCCTTTTTGCCCTCTCCTTCAGCCTTAGTTTTGCGCAAAAATTCAAGGGCGGCTTAATCCTCGGCTTCGCCAATACCGATGTGTATGGTACCGACCCGGAGGATGTGGATTATAACAAGATAGGCTTCAACATAGGGCTTTTCACGGAGTTGCCGATCTCCGAAAAATCTGATCTCCGGTTCGAAATGTATTTCATCCAGAAGGGAAGTTATATCCCGCCTCCGACCGATTCGGTGAGCATCGCCAATGGTATCTTTAGCTCCTATCGGCTTCGGCTGAATTATGTGGAATTCCCTATTATTTATTCCCACAAACTCCCGTTTACCGTTGCCGGAAAAACGATAGACCGCTTCTGTATGGAGATCGGTCCGTCATTCGGTTTTTTGGTTTATTCCGATGAGGATTACAATCAAAACGGACCTAATCCGGTCTATGGAACTCAATTCAAGAAGTACGACATCAGTGCCGCTCTCGGCTTCTCTTATCTTATTGCCGAGGGTTTTAAGTTTCATTTCCGCTACGAAAATTCCATCCTCCCCATTCGCCCTCATCCGGGGGGCACGACGGGTATTAATCCCAACACATATTATTATAATTCAGGCGAGGTAAACATGGTTTTTACCTATACTTTGAGTTATACTTTCTAATTCCCCCTACATCTTCACCACCTTCCTCACCACCTTCTCGTTATCCATCATCACTTCGAGGAAGTAGATTCCTTGCGGAATGGAAGATAGGTCAATGGTGGTTTGGGTGGAATAAGTAGAGTAGGAGGGCAGCATCTTTTCTCCCAACATATCATAAAGATTAATGCTGCATGATTTTATGTTAGTAGCGGGGAGGGAGATGGTGATGAGATTGGAGGCGGGATTAGGAAAGATGGAAATATCTTCAATAGTTTTTATTTCATTGATACCAGCACTAAAGCATCTAGTAATAACAAAGGTGCCTCCGCTTCCAACTGGTTCTGATGGACTACTAACCATACAACCTGATTTAATAATAGTTGAAGTGTTTGAAATTAGGGTTGGAAAAGAATAAAGGGAAATCGAAGAGTTGGACCACCTACAACCACTATTCCCCGTAGAATCAGTCTTTATTAATGACGATTCTCCTGTAACAATATAACCTCCATCTGTTGATTGTTGAACGAAATTAATTCCATCACTATAATATTTCGTCCATAAAGTATCACCCATTGAATTTGTTTTGATTAACATACTTTGCGATGTACCATCAACCCAATTTCCAGCAGTTCCTGCAAAAATGTATCCTCCATCTATAGTCTGCTGAACAGAATAGGCCTGTGCATTATTGTTAGTGACATTAGCATAATAATTCTTTGTCCATAAAGTATCACCTATTGAATTTGTTTTAATTAGACAAAAATATACAAGATTATAAGTACCAACAAGGATAAAACCGCCATCAGAAGTTTGCCTAACTGAATATCCTATATCATAATTTACACTACCAAAAGTCTTTGTCCACAATGTATCTCCAATTGAATCTGTTTTAATTAAATAAACATCATTGTCACCAGCACCGAAACTATTGGTATAACCCGTAATAATATATCCGCCATCTGTGGTCAATTCAACTGATTTTGCCTCATCATCATTAATGCCTCCATAAGTTTTTGTCCATAAAGTATCTCCAATAGAATTTGTTTTAATTAAAAACGCATCATAACCTCCTGCACCAAGACTATCTGTTGCCCCTGCAATTATAAATCCACTATCAAGGGTTTGCTTGACAGAATATCCGTAGTCGTTACCAGTACTTCCATAAGTTTTTGTCCATAAAGTATCTCCAGTGGAATTCGTTTTGATTAAGTAAAGATGAATTGGACTGGTATTGGAACTAGCAATAGTAGCTACAATAATATATCCACCATCATTAGTTTGTTGAACCGAATATCCTATGTCATAATCTCCAAGATCATGACCATAAGTTCTTGTCCATAAAGTATCTCCATTAGCATTAGTCTTTATTAAATTAATATGAGTATAATTATAATAATTAGATCCTGTCATAATGTATCCTCCATCTGATGTTTGTTGAACCGAATAGCCGTTTGCATTACTATAGAATTTCACAAAGGTGATTTGTGCCTGAGTTTTCGAACCAATCAAGGCGAACACTATTAACACTATTGTAATTTTTTTCATGAGATTAAAATTTTTATTAAGGATTCATTAAATTATTCAAGCAGCAAAAGTATGGATAATTCCATCAATCCCAAAAAAAGTGCTCACCATACAACCGATTCTGTTCGAACGGAAATGGTTTCTGTTCGAATGAAAATGGTTTTCGTTGGAACGGATTCGAAAAAACACGTGCTACATTCCAAGTGTGTCGTGTTACATTTTGGTTTCGTTCGAACGAAGCCGGGTTTCGTTCGAACGGTTTTTGGTTTCAGACGAACGAAACTCAAGATCTTCGTCTGGATGTTCAAACCGATGGCATCATACTGGGGTTTCGTTCGAACGAAACCACAGTCTGTGGCAACGGATTCAAAATGTAACGCGTTACATTCCAACTGTGTCGTGTTACATTTTCACTTCAAGACAACAAAACCGAATATTGTGGGTTCGGAATGAGGCATTATTCGCCTTGTATCGTATTGTAATACAGCATATTGTAATTTTAATAGATAGAAAATAAAAAATAATTCATGGATTTCATTCATGATTTATGCAAAAATATTTTAGAATAGGTATTGATATTCCAAAACTTTGTATAGATTTGCCGCTCCAATAAAATATGGACTTTTCAAAACAATAAAATTTATCAAATCATGGCTTCACAATTATTTTCAAACTTCGATGCAGAGATGACCGTCTTCGTAGGGCATATAAATGCTGCCGGCAATGCTACCAGGCTGCAAGTATCGCCTGCAAAAGTGCTCTCGCTGAATAACAAAAAGCTACTTTGGGATCCTTTGTATTTAAAGTATAAAGACCCCTTGACGAAAGCCGAATCGCAAAAGGATTTGGAGGATTTATTTGCTCTTTTCAATAAGGAAATTGAAGCGTTGAAAGAACAATTAAAAGCGAATTCTGATATAACATTGACTGGCACTGATATTTTGAGGTTGTTCATCCATGTTGATGCAGAGCGTCGTCATTATGTAGAAGTGCCGAATATTGCTCCTGTAAATTCTTGCATAAAATATGCTGTGGGTGATAATAAAATTTATGTCGGCAACCCTACCGAAGGGCATACCAATGACCGCCATTTGCCGGATGATGTAGTGAAAATAGGTAGAGCGATTGTTTACATTAATCATTATTTACCAATCACAGCCAGGAATACTTTCACAGAAATTTCTTCTGTAGGAAGCACCACTTTTGATATTTTAGTTGCTCCCGAAAACCGTCATAAAGTAGGATATATCATTACCTGGTATATCAACAATCGTGGCGACAAAGGACCGGAAAGCGATCCAGAACCTTTTGATACTGTGTAAGGTATTAAGTAGTAAGTCTTGAACACAAAGCCCTTCGATGCTGCATCGAAGGGCTTTCTTATTTAATCTTCTACCAATAATTTTTCTATTTTTGCCGCCAATAAAACCATGAATACCCCAAAACATATTTTAGTAACCGGCGGAACGGGATACATCGGCTCCCATACCGTCGTCGAACTGCTGAATGCAGGGTACAATGTTTCGATTATTGATGATTTGTCTAATTCAAAGGGGGAAGTGGTGGATGCGATCGAAAAGATTACCGGCAAACGAATTACCTTCAGCAGGGTGAATATGCGGAATCAAAATAAATTATTCGATTTTATTGAAAGGAGCAAGGTTGATGCCATCATTCATTTTGCCGCCTCTATCCTGGTGGATGAATCGGTGGAGAAGCCTTTGGCATATTATAATAATAACCTTACTACGCTGATAAATGTTTTGCAGATTTCACGGAATTTAGGGATAGATAAGTTTGTTTTTTCCTCCTCCTGTTCCGTTTATGGCGAACCAGATTCTTTGCCTGTAACCGAAAGTTCACCCATCAAGAATGCCGAAAGTCCTTATGCCAATACGAAGCGCATTGGGGAGGAAATCATTCGGGATACTGTGAATTCATTCCCGCATCAGAAGCCTGTTGAAGGAAAGGAATTGAAGAAACAATTGAATGCCGTTTCGTTGCGGTATTTTAATCCGATAGGTGCCCATGATTCTGCCTTGATAGGTGAGGAGCCGCATGGCAAACCGAGTCATTTGATCTCTGTCATCACGAAGATTACTGCCGAAGGACAAGGGGAATTGAATGTTTATGGCAATGATTATAACACACCCGATGGAACTTGCATTCGCGATTATATTCATGTCACAGATGTCGCCAAAGCGCATGTAAAGGCTATGGAAAGATTGTTGGATAAGAAGAATAAAAGTCCTTACGAAGTGTATAATATCGGCACCGGCAAGGGACAGTCGGTTATGGATGCAATAAATGCTTTTGAGAAAGTAACAGGTACTAAATGCCCCTATAAAATCGTTCCACGTCGTGCAGGAGATGTAGAAAAGGTGTATGCCGATACCACTTTGGCGAATAAAGAACTGGGCTGGAAGGCGGAGAAAAGTTTCGATGAAGCGATACTTTCGGCTTGGGAATGGGAAAAGAAGAAAGGAGTTATGAATGTTGAATTATAAATTATGAATTATAAAAGGAAAATATTAATTACCGGAGGAGCCGGATTCATTGGCTCGCATGTCGTGAAGCGGATGGTGAAGAACTATCCCGATTATAAGATCTTTAATCTCGACAAGCTCACCTACGCCGGCAATTTGGAGAATCTTCGTGAGATAGAGAATGAAGCCAATTATGAATTTATCAAAGGCGACATTGTTGATGTAGAATTCATCAATAAAATCTTTGCAGAACATCAGTTTGATGGCGTGATACATCTTGCTGCCGAGTCGCATGTAGATCGTTCCATCACGAACCCTTTGGAATTTATTATTACCAATATCGTTGGCACCACTACCCTTCTGAATGCTGCCAAGAACGCCTGGAAAGATAATCAAGAAGGCAAGTTGTTTTATCATATCTCAACCGATGAAGTCTATGGCTCTTTAGGTAAGGAAGGCTTCTTCACCGAAGAGACTGCGTATGATCCAAGAAGCCCATATTCAGCATCGAAAGCGAGTTCTGATCATTTGGTGAGAGCGTACTATCATACTTATAAATTACCTGTTGTAATCTCTAATTGTTCAAACAACTACGGTTCTTATCACTTCCCCGAGAAGTTGATTCCATTGACCATTAATAACATCAAGAATAATAAGCCGATTCCTGTGTATGGAAAAGGAGAGAATGTTCGCGATTGGTTATTTGTGGAGGATCATGCACGAGCTATTGATATAATATTCCATAAGGGCAGGGTAGGGGAGACTTATAACATAGGTGGCAACAACGAGTGGACTAACATTGATCTTGTCAACCTGCTTTGCAAGGTTATGGACACTAAATTAAACAGAGAGCCGGGTACATCTGCGAAACTTATCACCTTCGTGAAGGATAGGGCAGGACACGATTTGCGTTATGCCATTGATTCCTCCAAACTTCAAAATGAATTAGGTTGGAGTCCTTCACTGCAATTTGAAGAAGGCTTAGAAAGGACGGTGGATTGGTATCTTGCCAATGAAGAATGGCTCACCCATGTTACCTCTGGTGCATACCAAAACTATTACGATACGCAATATCATAAAAGATAAGCAACCATGTACGATACTCCCTTCCACGCTAAAGATTTAAGTGATTATTCCTTCCTGATAACAGGTGGATCGGGGTTTATCGGCTCTAATCTTGTGGAATATTTACTGAAGTACAAGGCAAAGAAAGTACGTGTCCTTGATGATTTATCCAATGGTCATTACAAGAACTTGATGCCTTTCAAAAACAACCTCTCCTTTGAATTCATTAAGGATACTATTGTTGATCCTAATGCTTGCCTAGAGGCATGTAAGGGAATGGATTTTATCTTTCATGAAGCTGCCTTGGGTTCTGTTCCGCGTTCTCTTAAAACTCCTCTCAAAACTCATGAAGCCAATGCGACCGGCTTCCTTAATATCCTTGATGCTGCAAGGCTTTCAGGCATCAAAAGAATTGTTTATGCCAGCTCTTCGTCTGTCTATGGGGATGATATTAATATGCCGAAAGTAGAGAATAAAATAGGTAATCCCTTGTCGCCGTATGCCGTTTCAAAGTTTACCAATGAACTCTATGCCAAGGTCTTTTCCATGAATTATAATATGCAGATTATAGGGCTTCGATACTTTAATGTCTTCGGTCCGAATCAAAGCCCTGAGGGGGCTTACGCTGCCGTCATCCCGCTGTTTATGGATGCGTTATTACATGATAAATCGGGATACATTAATGGCGATGGAACCCAGACCCGCGACTTTACTTTTGTAGAGAATGCTGTCCAGGCAAATATCAAAGCAATTTTTGCAGAAAATCCCGAAGCATTGGGCAAGGTGTATAATGTTGCGGTAGGCGAGACGACTTCTATTAACGATGTCTTTTTTGAATTAAAAAGATTGACCAAGAGTGATGCCAAACCCTTCTACAGAGAGGAAAGACAGGGCGACATACGCGATTCATTGGCAGATATTTCGATGGCAAAAGATCTTCTTGGATACGACCCTCAAATTAAAATTAAGCAAGGGCTGAAAACGACCCTCGAATGGTTCAAGAAAAATAATAAATCATAACAAATTATGGGCATCTTCTCCAACATTTTTGGCAAATCCGAGCCGCCTGCGCCTCCCGTAGATTTTTCTTCTGTGATAACAGATATGCACTCTCATCTGATCCCCGGAATTGATGACGGTGCACAGACGATTGAGGACTCTATCATCTTGATTAAGGGTTTGTATAAGCTTGGCTTTCGCAAGCTCATCACGACTCCGCACATCATGAGTGATTACTACAAAAACACCCCCGAAAATATCAATGCAGGGCTGGATAAAGTGCGCGAAGCCATCGCGAAAGAAGGCATAGAAATGCAGATAGATGCCGCTGCCGAATATTATCTCGATGAACAATTTCTCGACAAATTGAAAGCCCCAAATGTTTTGACATTCCGCGACAAATACCTGTTGTTCGAGACTTCTTATATCAACAGACCTGATAATCTTTACGCCTGTATTTTTGCGATTCAGGCGCAGGGGTTGAAGGCTGTGATGGCGCACCCAGAGCGTTACCCATTCTTCTATGAAGACTTTGACGAGTACAAAAGATTACACGATCGGGGCGTGCTCCTCCAGCTCAATACCAACTCGCTTACCGGATATTATTCCCCCGCAGCGAGGATGATTGCGATGAAATTAATAGATGCAAATCTCATAGATTTTATAGGCACCGATTGTCATCATACAAAGCATCTCGACTCGTTGTTCAGGGTGCAGAATGATAAATATTTGAAGAAAATTATTACCTCCGACTCGCTTCTTAATAGAACATTATAGAAGAAATCGGGGAGTATCTTTTTATTAAATTTATCCCCAAAAAAAGGGTGCAATAACTCTCTTATAAAATTAAAAAGAGACGATCTTTTCCAACCAACTATTTTTTTTGATGGCATAAGACATGATCTTGTTCCACCGAACATTTTTTGGATTTCCATAAGACATCATCTTGTTCCACCGAGCATTATTTGAGATTCCATCAGGCATGATCTTATTCCATCGAGCATTATTTGAGAGTCTATAAAGCACAAGCTTGTTCGATTCAGCATGAATTGGAATTCCATAAAAGAAGGTCTTGTTCCACCCAATATTCTTTGGAATTCCATAAAAGATAAGCTTAGTCGAGATCATATTTTGCATTAAATAATAGTAGTAGGAGTTCTTTTTGCATCCATTATTTGATAAAAAATCAAGGCTATGATTCCTTAAATAGCCCCATAAACCAAAAAAATTACACCCCTGCAAGGTTCTACAATGGTATCAGCGAAAAAATTTACACTGTTGCAAGGTGTTGCAGGGGTATCCGAGAAAAAATTTACACCGTTGCAAGGTGTTGCAGAGGTCTCCGCGAAAAAAATTATATAGTTGCAAGGTGTTGCAGAGGTATTCGCGGAAAAATTTATAGCATTGCAACTTCGTACATGGGTATCAGCGAAAAAAATTATACCTATATTACAACTTGTAACCGTCATTTTTTAATTCATTTTAGCGATGGTGGAACAAGCTTGTGGTTTATGCAAATTGAATGATTCATAGCTCATATAAGACCATGTTTTTCATTAATTCATAACACAATGCCTGAATTGCTCGCTGCGTTCCATGAATTGCTTTTGACACGTTCCCATGTCGAATTAAGGAATTTTATAAAACTCCAAACCAGCCCCTTACTTTAAGAAGCTGAACGATGTTTAAAAATTATCTGTATATAAGAAATACGGCAGGTCGCTTATGCAAATCAGGCACTTGCCCAGATTTGGATTTGGCATCCCGAACCCATTCTTCTATAGGTTTGGTCTGGATGAATTCGTTTGGTAATGTGATATCGCATGCCACACATAACATCGTATTCTTGCCGCAAATTTCTATTATCTCCTTGAACAAATTGGTATTCCGATACGGCGTTTCAATGAATATCTGGGTCTGGTTTTTAATTCCTGCATCGCTTTCCATCCGCTGAATAGCCTTGATGCGAGCTGTCCTTTCTTTCGGCAAGTACCCATGGAAAACAAAATGCTGCCCATTGAATCCGGAAGCCATCAACGCAAGCAAAATGGATGAAGCCCCGACGAGCGGCTTTACCTGTATAGAATGTTGATGCGCCAACCGAACGATCTCCGCCCCCGGGTCAGCCACTCCCGGGCATCCGGCATCAGAAAGAACACCCACATTCATCCCTCGCTTTAATGGCTCTAAATAATTCGTGATATCCGAAGACGAGGTGTGCTCATTCAGCAAAAACAAAGTGAGGTCGTTCAATGATTTTTTGTATCCGATACGTTTCAAGAAGTGCCTCGCCGATTTTTCATCCTCGACAATAAAAACATCAAGCGAATGGATAATATCGATGGCATAAGCGGGCAATAAAATCAAAGATTCCTCACCAAAATCGGAAGGCAGGAGGTATAAAATTCCTTGTCCCATCGTCGAATTTATGATTGAAGAATTTCTTTTTCTAAGGATATAATAAGTGCATCGCAAGCCTTATCAATCATTTGATATACCCTCTCAAAGCCTTCTATCCCGCCAAAGTAAGGGTCGGGCAAGGGGTTATTGGAATCGGGATTACTATAATTTAATAGCATCTTGACCTTCTTAATATCATCACTATTCCGAGCAGTTTTAATCACATCAGTATAATTGGAAGCATCCATCACGATAATTTTATCGAATCTATCGAAATCATTCACAGTGAATTGTCTCGCAACCAATTTGCTGATATCAACACCGTGCTTCTTAGCCGTAGAAATTGCTCTGCTATCAGGATGCTCGCCCTGATGCATGGAAATAGTACCCGCAGAATCTACTTCCACCGCATGATTCATATTTGCAAGTTCCACTTTCATTTTCAAAACCCCTTCAGCCATTGGCGACCGACAGATGTTGCCTAAACAAACCATCAATATTTTCATTGGAAGAAAAAGGATAAAGAGAAGTACATTGAAAGAAAGAATTCTTAGAGAATTACTTCGTCTCGAAGAAGGTAATCATACGCTCCAATTCATAAACATTTGCACGGAATCGCTTGTCAGAATCCATTAGGTTATTCACCGTCTTGCAAGAATGTAAAACTGTTGCATGATCTTTGCCTCCGCACTGTTTACCAATTGCCTGAAGAGAATATTTAGTGAGGTTCTTAGCAAAATACATCGTGATTTGACGGGCTTGCACCACCTCTCTCTTGCGGCTACTTGATTTAATAACTTCAATAGGCAAGTGAAAGAAATCACACACTACCTTTTGGATATAATCAACAGTAACTTCATAATCTATACTCTTCACAAACTTATGAATCATTTGTTTCGCCAAATCTAAGGTGATAGATTTTTTATTCATAGTAGCCTGTGCAAGAATAGAAACCAAAACACCTTCCATCTCTCGAATATTAGTGGTGATACTGTATGCAATATATTCAACAATATCATCAGCAAGTTCAATGCCATCAGCATAAATTTTCTTTTTAAGAATTGCAATCCTTGTCTCCAAATCAGGAACGCCGAGGTCAGCAGAAAGCCCCCATTTGAAGCGGGAAAGAAGCCTTTGTTCCATGCCTTGCAAATCAATAGGAGGCTTGTCGGATGTAAGGATTAGTTGCTTATTAGTTTGATGAAGATGATTAAAGATATGGAAAAATACATCCTGCGTTTTCTCTTTCCCAGTAAAAAAATGAATGTCGTCAATAATAAGTACATCAATGATTTGATAGAAGTTTACAAAATCATTTTGAGAATTATTTCTTACAGAATCCACAAATTGTTGGGTGAACTTTTCGGAGGTTACATATAACACCATTTTATTTGGAAAACGATTTTTAATGTCAATTCCTATTGCATGAACCAAATGTGTTTTCCCTAAACCTGTTGGGCTGTAAATAAGCAAAGGATTAAAGGAGGTTCCTCCAGGACGATTCGCAACGGCATAACCCGCAGAACGGGCAAGTCGGTTACAATCACCCTCAATAAAGTTATCAAAAGAATAAGCAGGATTCAATTGAGATTCGATATTGACTTTTTGCAAACCAGGAATGATAAATGGATTCTTAATACCTGAACCTTTAACATCCATCGGTAAAGCAACAGAAGGGTTTCCGAGATTCCCTTTACTTTTACTTGGCACTTTCACAGCATGGGGTTTAGTATTATTAACGGATTGTTCCATAACAATACTATACTCTAATTTACTACCCGGTCCAAGTTCATGACGAAGGGTTTTCTTCAATAAAGTAATATAGTTTTGTTCGATAAATTCATAAAAGAATTCGCTGGGTACTTCAATGGTTAAAATATTGCTTTCCAATTTAATTGGTTTGATAGGAACAAACCAAGTTTTGAAACTTTGAGCACTTACATTATCTTTGATTATTTTAAGACAATTTTTCCAAACTGATTCAGCCGTTTTTTGCATATATAAACTTGTTATGTCGCGGTTATTTTTTTTGTATAAATTTTTGATGATATTCTCTCATGACTTAAGACTGCAAAGATTCAATTAAGAAAAAAAATAAAAAAATATTTTGGAATATTGATTTTCTCGAAACCATTGTCGCACTAAGGTTTCAGATCTTTCGTTTTTATTAATACCATAAATCTTAATTATAAAATTTGAAAATAATCGAGAGTAATCGAGATTTTTTTTGAAGCCTAAAACTGAATTGTTGGTATGCCGATTTTGTGAACTTATCAGTGCAACTATTTCACTTGCATTTTTTGTTTTTTTCATGGCTACAATATTAGGAAATTATTAGGTAAATATATTGGCTGTTTCAAAAATTTGGATGACTTCATTATTATACTTAACCTGTTTACTATTATCGTTAAAAATTTGACAATACCTTGTATATTTCAGAAATTAGAATCGAAAAAATGACAGGAAAAAGAACGACAATGATGTCTTAGATACTTCGAAATTCTTAAAATTATTTTTTTGACCGTCTTTAAATCTTCTTTTTCTCATTAAAGGCTCTGTTTAATCCGAACAAATGTTGCAGAAAGTCCCGTTTTTTGGTTTTCACTGCTTTCCTAATTCGCAAAATACCTCGAACAACTGTTTTGGCTACTTTCATAATTAGAAATTGAAATTAGCGAAAATTTGGTGTTCAATGAGTTTTTCTAATTGACCTCTTCGATAAATAGGACATGGATAAAAACAGAAAGGACAGATTAAGACAGATTTCTGTTGAATCTGTTTTAATCTGTCCTTTCAGTTTTTATCCATGTCCTATTTTCCGAAGAACTCTAATCATGCAAACCATATCTTCTCTTAACTTTATAAAAGTTGAAAAGCTATGGTGAAGTTCATCCCTTAGGATTTTAAACAAATGTTATTTTGAGGAATTGAAACCTTAAATCATTGCTCAAAGAAGTTCAAGGCGGCATCTACCTCCGAATTCCAGTATTTAAAATCGTGCAATCCCGTCTCCGAGATATGTAAAATGACTTTTAATTTTGGGTTCGTTTTTTTTAAAGTTTCATAAAATATTTTTGTTTGATTGGATGGAACAACGGCATCGTTTAAGCCATGCCCAAGATACATCGGCACTTGCAGAGAAGCAGCATCGTGAGCGGGATTATCCACCGTTGCCCATAAGTCTTTATGAGTTTCGTAGTCGCCATAAAAGCCTGCCATAATATTATCATAAGGCGTAAGCGCTTGGTCGAAATCTCCGGATAAAGATGCTCCAGCTTTGAAGAGTTTGGCGGTCTTCAAAGCAGTCATCACCACGCCTCTGCCTCCGGTAGAAAGCCCGATGATAAAGTTTTTTTTAGTTGGTAATAAGATACCATATTTATTTTGTAAATGTTTGATTAAAGTATCTGTCAACCAAGTGCCGGTGGGGGCATTGATCCAATCCATTCGGGTCTGTGGGAAATAGTTTGAGGCATACACGCTCAAGCCCATTTCAGGGAGAATCAGGCGGTATCCCTTGGCTAATGCTTTGGTGCATAAATCAGAATTCTTACACCATTGGTCGGGAGTAAGATTCCATCCGGGTAGGATCATTAAATCGCCTTTTGCCTCTCCATCTGGAACGATAATATCAACAGGAATTTCATTGACCTTGATGGTTTGCTGACCAATTTCTAAAAGAGAATAAGTAACGGTTTCTTCCTCATGATTCTTTGTATTGGGAATAGATTTATTGGAATTCTCGCCTTGATTACAACCAAGGAAAACGAAAACCGAAATGATAATTAAGGAATAAAAAAACGACTTCACCACTAAAATCTAAAGGCTCTTTAAAGCCTCTTTAATTAGTTCTTCGATGGAGATGGTATCTCCGTTTTTTTGAATGATTTTATCCAAGGCTTTCTCTGCATTATTCTTCATGAAACCAAGTGTTGTCAATGCACCGAGAGCTTCCTCTTTTGTTTTATTGAAGGAGAGATTGGTAGTGCCGGTAATCATTCCGGTAGCCTTGCCCAACTTATCTTTCAACTCAATGATGGTGCGCAAAGCCGTCTTAGCCCCGATGCCTTTGATATTCTGTAAAACAGAAGCGTTGCCATTGATAATTGCCACTTGAATTTCATTAGGAGAAAGAGAGGATAGCATCATTCGTGCAGTGTTCGCTCCAATACCTGAAACAGAGATTAAATGCCGAAACAATTGCCTTTCTTCTTCATCAAAGAAGCCATACAAAGTATGCGCATCTTCCTTGATGGAAAGATGTGTATAAACCCTGCATCGTTCGGTATTAGTAATTTTGGAATAGGTGTATAAAGATATGTGCACAATGTACCCAACGCCGCCACATTCAACAATGATATGTGTAGGATTCTTACTGATTAATTTTCCGTCGAGATGGTGAATCATTTACTTCTTTCTGGATTGTGCATCCACCACAGCGATGGTTATCATGTTCACAATCTCTCTAACAGAACTTCCCAGTTGCAGGATATGCACTGGCTTCTTCATCCCTAATAAAACAGGGCCTATGGCTTCCGCGGTTCCCATTTCTTGCAATAATTTATAAGCAATATTTCCTGAATCGAGATTCGGGAATATCAAGGTATTAGCTCCTTCTTGCGCTAATTCACTGAAAGGAAAATTATCTTTCAGTTTCTGTGGATTCAATGCAAAATTAGCCTGCATCTCTCCATCCACCACCATTCCCGGGTAACGACTTTGGAGAAGATTAACGGCTTCACTAATCTTCTTGGCATGTGCATCGTCCGAAGATCCAAAATTAGAAAAGGACAACATGGCTATCCGTGGTTTGATATTGAATTGCTGAACCGCCTTGGCTGTAAGCACTGTAATATCTACCAAATCTTCTGCCGTAGGATTGACATTGATAGTAGTATCCGCAAAGAAGAATGGTCCTTTCTTGGTAATCATAATATACATTCCGGCAACCTTACGCACTTCATCCTGAACGCCTATTATCCTCAAAGCTGGGCGAATAACATCCGTATATTTCCTTGTCAATCCACTGATCATTGCATCGGCTTCTCCTGTTTCGACCATCATGCATCCGTAATGATTCCGCTCGGTCATTGCTTTGGTGGCTTCATATAGATTATAGCCTTTGCGTTTACGCTTTTCAAAGAAAAGTTCCCCAAAATGTTTGCGTTTTTCCATCTCTTCTCTTGGATCTATAATCGGGGTGTTGCCTAAGTCCAGATTATTCTCCTTAATCAACTGTTTTATCTTTGCGATATTCCCTAATAGAATGGGTTTGGCAATGCCTTCATCCTTCACTACCTGTGCTGCTTTCAGGATTTTATAATTATCGGCTTCTGCAAAGACAATACGTTGAGGATTCTGTTTCGCTTTGCTGGTGATGGCTCTTATTAATTTATCATCATGCCCCAAACGCTTCCGCAAATTGTCTTTATATCCTTCCCAATCGGTAATTTTTTCTCTGGCAATTCCGGAATCCATCGCTGCTTTGGCAACGGCTGGGGAGACGGTTGTTATTAAACGGGGATCAAGGGGTTTCGGAATAATATAATCCATACCGAAGCACATATTCTTCTTATTATAGGCGAGGTTGACCATGTCTGGAACGGGTTCTTTGGCGAGGCTCGCGATGGCATATACGGCAGCGAGTTTCATCTCCTCATTTATCCCTTTGGCTCGGACATCCAAGGCTCCGCGGAAGATAAAAGGAAAGCCCAAAACATTGTTCACCTGGTTCGGATAATCGCTGCGACCGGTGGCAATAATGGCATCTTCGCGAGCAGTCTTAGCATCGTCATAAGTAATTTCGGGATCGGGGTTGGCGAGGGCGAATATGATTGGATTCTTAGCCATACTTTTCACCATTTCTTTACTTACGATATTCCCTTTTGACAGCCCGATAAATACATCGGCATCTACCATGGCTTCCTCAAGGGTACTGATATTCCGATCGGTGGCGAACATCTTTTTAGATACGTCCAGCTTGGTTCTTTTCTTCGTGATGACGCCTGCGCTATCGAGCATTACAATATTTTCAATCTTAGCCCCTAACTTCAAATACAGCGTGGTACAGGATACTGCTGATGCTCCTGCTCCGCTGACTACAATCCGTACTTTTGAAATATCTTTCTTGGCTATTTCGCAGGCATTAATCAGGGCGGCGGCAGAGATAATGGCGGTGCCGTGCTGATCATCGTGCATGACCGGTATCTGCAATTCTTCTTTCAGTCGTCGTTCGATTTCGAAGCATTCGGGAGCCTTGATATCTTCCAAATTAATGCCTCCGAAGGTGGGGGAAATAGCTTTTACGGTCTTCACGAAGTCGTCAATATCGGTGAGGTCAATTTCAATATCAAACACATCGATATCAGCAAAAATCTTAAACAACAATCCCTTACCTTCCATGACAGGTTTCGAGGCTTCGGGACCGATATTTCCTAATCCGAGGACTGCCGTCCCGTTCGATATTACCGCTACCAGGTTGCCTTTGGCGGTATATTTATAGACATCATCTACGTTTTTGGCAATCTCCAAACATGGCTCGGCAACGCCTGGCGAATATGCCAAAGATAAGTCGCGTTGCGAATTGTAAGGCTTGGTGGGTATCACTTCTATTTTCCCTGGTCGTCCATGCGAATGGTAGTCGAGGGCATCCTGTTTTTTAGTCGTTTTCACTTGTTATATTTTTTAAAGAGCGGCAAATTTATAAAAATTATCGGTTTTAGGGATTTCCCTTTATCATTATTAGTATCGAAGTGTTTTAAAGTAAATGTGTTTTTTGATTCAAAAATGTTCGCGGATGCCAAAGATAACTTCCTTATGCCTCCGCGAACCCTCGCAGATGCGTAAGGAAACTTCCTTAAGCTTCGGCGAGGGTTCGCAGGTGCGTAAGGAAACTTCCTGATGGTTCGGCGAGGGTTCGCAGGTGCGTAAGGAAACTTCCTGATGGTTCGGCGAACGCTCGCGGATGCGTAAGGAAACTTCCTTATGGTTCGGCGAGGGCTCGCGGAAGCTTAAGGAAGTTATCTTTCGCTTCAGATAGCTTTTTATTGTACGTACCAAAGATTTCTTCCTGTTTTCACGTTGTAATTTACTCTTACAGGGAATAAAAACAGCCATGAATTTTTGATAAAAATTGGAAATGCTACTTTTGCCATCCAATAAAAAGTAACGATTATGGTTAATACGACCTTCCAATTCTATAAAATGATGCGCCTTCGGTTGCTTCTGTTTTTCGTTTTATGCCATTTAATAGGCTTCGCCCAAGGCACCTGTTTCCTGGTTTTAAAGCATAATGAAATCGGGAAACGGAACTTTTATCCAGGGTCAGAAATTGAGTTCAAACTGGCAAATGTATGGTATCATGGCACGATAGATTCCCTAAATCAAGATAATTTCTTCCTCGGCGAAGTGCCCATCCCGACCCGCCAAATACAAGCCGTAAAAGTATATCGAAAGACCTTTAATTATCTTGCCACAGGGAGTGCTTTAATAACAGGAGGCTTGTTTTTGGATGCTGTTTATGGGATAAATTATGTGGGAAGCAAAGGAAAAAATCCATTGTCCAACGGACCGTTAATCATGAGTACATCAGCCATCATACTCGGCTTGGTTATGTTACCATTTAATTCCCGGACTTACGAGATAGGCGAACGGAACAAACTCGTGATGATATGCCTATGAAAAAGGATGCAGAATTTTTTGTAATTTTGCCCTCTGATTAATAAAAAATATAAGCCACATGGAACTCGAAACAGAAGTAGAACAGAATGAAGATTTCATCATCAATGTCGGACCACAACACCCGTCCACACATGGTGTTCTGCATATCAAATTAAAGATAAACGGAGAAACAATCCTCGATGTCGAACCACATTTGGGATACATTCACCGCTCCATCGAAAAAATGTGCGAAGCCCATACCTATCGCCAGTTTATATATGTTACCAGCCGTATGGATTACCTCTCCGCCCACATCAACAACGAGTGTTGCGCATTGATTGTCGAGAAAGGGTTGCAAGTAGAAATTCCTGCCCGCGCCAAAATAATTCGTATCTTGATGGCAGAGTTGACCCGGCTTGCCTCGCACCAGCTTTGGTGGGGATGTACCGGTCTTGATTTAGGAGCCATAACTCCCTTTTTTCATGCCTTCCGCGAACGCGAAATGATTAATGACATCATGGAGAAAACATGCGGCGCAAGGCTCACGATGAATTATATGGTTCCTGGCGGAGTGATGGTAGATATTCATCCCGATTTCCAGAAAGATGTCAAGGCTTTTATCGTGGAATTCAAAAAGAAACTCCCCGAATATTATCAGTTATTAACAGGGAATATTATCTTTGAAGAACGCACCAAAGGCGTAGGAATATTATCTAAAGAAGACGCACTTTCTTATGGATGTTCAGGACCTGTAGCCCGTGCCTCCGGCTTGAGTTGCGATGTGCGGAAATGGTATCCCTATGAAGGCTATGAGAACGTACAATTCGACGAAATTCTTCGCACCGAAGGCGATTGTTATGCCCGATACATGGTTCGCATGGATGAAATGCAACAGTCCTTAAATATTATCGAACAATTGATAGATAATATCCCCGAAGGCGAGGTCTTAACCAAGACCAAAGCAGTACTGAAATTGCCCAAAGGCGAGTTCTATCAACGAGTGGAAACAGCAAGAGGAGAGTTGGGTATTTTTATCGTCAGCGAAGGCGGCACGACCCCTTATCGTATTAAGTTTCGTTCTCCAGGCTTCTCGAATCTTTCTGCCCTGAAGCACCTATGCGTAGGCGGTAAAATAGCCGACTTAGTAACCAACATGGCATTGCTTGATTTGGTAATTCCGGATATAGACCGATAATCCCAACCATTTTTTTTATTAATTTGCAGACTTAAATCAATAATAGTTTATGGAGATAGAGAAGACAGAGTTTGAAGGCTTATTAATCCTTCATCCACGGATATTTAAAGACGAAAGAGGCTACTTTTTTGAATCCTTCAATCAGGTTGAATTCCATATGTTAGGCTTAATAACTACCTTTGCACAAGACAATCAATCTTGTTCAATAAAGAATGTATTGCGGGGTTTGCATTTTCAAAATCCTCCTTACGAACAAGGTAAGTTAGTATCCGTAGTGGCAGGTGCTGCCTTGGATGTAGTGGTTGATATCAGGAGAAATTCAAACACCTTCGGAAAACATTATTCCATACTTTTATCCGAAGAAAATAATACCCTCTTTTGGATTCCTCCTGGTTTCGCACACGGGTTCATCACCTTGGAAGACAATACCAGGTTTATGTATAAATGCACCAAGAATTATAACAAAGCGTCAGAAGGTGGCATCATTTGGAATGATTCTGCATTGGGCATAGAATGGGGTATTAAAGAGCCTTTGGTTTCGGATAAAGATATGGTCTTGCCATCATTTTCTGACTTAATTACTTTGTTTTAATAGTTTTTTTTCTCTACTTTTGCAAAATGCGATTTTTAGTATGACTTCAGACTCCTACCCTTTTATTATTTACGCCCTTTTTTTTGGATGTGCTGTCCTTTTTTCATTCCTTATCAACAGCCTTTTCCTGAAGTTCTCCAAGACTTTAGGAATCAGAAATAATACAGAAGAAATCATCATTCGATGGGGGTCGCAATTAAAGCCTGCAGTAGGCGGTATTTCATTCTATATTTTATTCCTGCTTTCGTTAGCCGTATTTTCCGTTTTCTTCCCAACCGAATTCATTTTTAAGAACAAACCATTCATCGGATTTTTACTCGCTATCAACTTCGGATTCCTGATGGGGCTTGCCGATGACGCATTCAATACACGCCCATTTCTGAAATTATTCGTGCAGATATTATGCTCCATTTGTTTGATAGTTTCAGGCATCTACATCCATGTTTTCGACGAAGAATATTTGAATTATACCATCACTATTTTTTGGATTGTAGGTATTATGAATTCCATAAATATGCTCGATAATATGGATGCCATTGCAGCCATTATGAGCATCATGATTATCCTCGCCTCCATGCTGATAATATATAGCCATAACGAATTTTCAAACATCTATTTTATTGCATTAACGGGGGTACTTGCCGCCTTGATTGGCTTTTTATTCCTCAATTGGCATCCATCAAAAATATATATGGGCGATACCGGCAGCCAATTCCTCGGAATATTCCTGGCTACCATCGGAATTATATGGCTGTGGAATTTTACGAGCACTACCCAAGTGGTGTCTACTGCCGAAAAGTTCATCATCCCCTTACTCGCCTTCATGCTCTCCATCATTGATACGACCATCGTATTTATTAATCGCATTTCGAAAGGCACATCGCCCTTTATTGGTGGCAAAGATCATACTACCCACGCCTTGGCAATGATGGGGCTTTCAGAACGAATGGTAGCAGTTTTATTCCTTACCATCAGCGCGTTCAATATCCTGCTTTTGTATGTTATTATAAAATATATTGATGCCTTCACCTGGGTACATACCTGTATTTTTGGGGGATACATGTTCGTTTGCCTGTTGATTTTATTTATTATTACCCGAATAAACAGACCAGAGGATTTTAAGGTATAAAGTTGAGGCATAGACTCCGACCTTAAACTTTAAAGATGCCTGTCATATCATTCACCCACGAAGTTTAGTCTCAATTTATCGAAGTCGGAATCCATCTTATCGAAGTCCGATTCCATCATATCGAAGTCGGAACCCATCTTATCGAAGTCGGAATCCATCTTATCGAAGTCCGAATCCAACTTATCGAAGTCGGATTCCAACCTCGAGAGGTTGGAACCAACATGTCTCCGACCGATTTTTTTCCCGTTGAGAATGGGGTTTTCTGGAGCTATCCCAGAGGCAGGACAGATTTTTGGTCCATCGAACCGAGGGAGAATATTCTGAAAAGAGGCTTTTACAGATAAAATTGGGAGGGAATTTAGGGTGATGAAAGAACAAACTTTTGTTGGATTTGGTAGATTAATAAAAATTTTGCTAATTTTGCCGCTCAATAATTTAAAAATAAGACAATGAAAGAAGGTATTCACGCAGAAACTTACAGGTTGGTGGTGTTCAAGGACATCAGTTGCGACTACGCATTTATGACCAAATCAACAATTCAAACCAAAGATACCATCGTTTGGGAAGATGGCAAAGAGTATCCATTAATTAAATTGGAAATCTCGAACGAGTCGCATCCTTTCTACACCGGGAAGATGAAGTTGATTGACACCGCAGGTCGTGTTGACAAGTTCAAAACCCGTTTGGCGAAGAAAGCCGAAGTTAAGAAGTAAAGGCATACGGTTTATGGAAATAGGGGTATAAAGGTTGAAACTTTATACCCCTATTCTTTTATACACTTATACCAAATAAATAATCATGAACTATATTTTAATCGGTAGTAAAGCCTCCGGCAAAAGCCTCCAGCCATTTACGCTTACCCGCCCTGTTTCTGAAATCAGAGTGGGCATCCTCACCATCAGCGAGAAATGGGAATTGGCATTGAAGAAACCTGTTTCCTACTTCGCAGAAAAGTATTTGCAGAAGAAGTTCCCGTTGATTAAGGGGGATGATAATATCATCATTAATGGAGCTATCATTCCCGATAAGAAACTCTTGAAAGCAATACATTCCTTGCAGCCTGGTGAGGTATTATTCTCTAATCCTGTGAAGCTCGCAGCTCGCATCAATGGCAAGCAATTGAATGCTTTGAAAGATTATGATGGCTTATTGAAACTGAAGCCTGTTAATTATGATTTCCCTTTCACGAAAGTCCGTCAGAGTTGGGATATTTTCAAGATGAATGGCGAGGAAATCAGGAACGACTATGCTTTATTAACCAAAGGTAGGAAGTCGCAGAAGATTAGTAAAACGAATCAAGTATTAGGCACCGATATTTTTATTGAAGAAGGTGCTAAAGTTGAATGTTCTGTGTTGAATGCTACTAACGGTCCGATATACATTGGCAAGAATGCCGAGGTGATGGAAGGCTCTATGATTCGTGGTCCGTTTGCTTTGTGTGAGGGTGCTGTGATTAAGATGGGAGCTAAGATTTATGGGGATACTACTATCGGTCCGCATTGCAAGGCAGGCGGGGAGATTAGCAACTCGGTGATGTTTGCGAATTCCAATAAAGCCCACGATGGATTCATTGGGAATTCTGTCATTGGTGAATGGTGTAATCTTGGTGCTGCCACCAATACTTCCAACCTTAAAAACAATTATGCCAATGTCGAAGTGCTCGATTTTCAGAGTTATACGATGATAGATACCGGCTCCATCTTTTGTGGATTGATGATGGGCGATCATTCCAAATGCGGCATCAATACCATGTTCAATACCGGTACTATCGTCGGCGTTAATTCCAATATATTTGATGCCGGATTTCCGATTAAATTCATCCCTTCATTTGCATGGGGCGGCTCTCGTGGATTCACAACATACCGACTTGAAACAGCTATCGAAGTAGCGAAAAGGGTTTTTGAAAGACGCGGTAAAGTTTTCGATAAAATGGAGGAAGATATACTGACTCATATCTTTGAAATGATTACGAAATCGCGGATTGATTTGAAGCAGGATTAGATGGATAAGCAAGCCGAAGACTATGCCAAGCGCAAAGGCATGAGCATCGAAACCATTGAGAAATGGCTGGGACCGAACTTGAGTTATTAAACTTTTAAAGAACCTCATTGCGTTCGTCATTAGCCATATTAATTTTGTTCCTTCTTTTAATAGGATGCGCTAAACCTAAACAACCTCCATTGACTTTGAGAGAAGAAATTTATTTCAAAGAGTTGGAACAAGATTGTAAATGCATAGTAAGTCGAGAAGTAAATCCCAAAGCCATAAAACCAAATCTACATCCAAAGACATTAGGAAATGGCTGGTACATATTAATACTTGATAGTATTCCATGTAATATTATATTATCCAAAAAGGATAGCTTAAAAGGTGTCAGCGATATTATATCAAAAAAGTTACATAAGGAAATATTGGGTTCTACTTTTAAATATGACTACCGAGAATTGACAATTTATTTTAATTGTCATAAATCGAAGGATTCTGAAACGAGCGAATTTTTTGAATATAAACCTGAAGAATTAAATTAATCCCTCTCCACCACCAAACCCCCTCTCCAAAATAATCTAAAGCAAAGTACCAATAAAAAATCCCTGTCTCGGGGCAAATAAATAGATGACAGATTTTATCAATTATTAAATACCTATCTTTGCGTCCTTAGAAAAGGATGATGAAACGAATGATGAAATCGGAAATAGGGATAGGCGTAAACTTGAATACGTTTGGCTCAAACTTGAATACGTTTGGCTCAAACTTGAATACGTTTGGCTCAAACTTGAACACGTTTGGCTTAAACTTGAATACGTTTGGCTCAAACTTGAATACGTTTGGCTTAAACTTGAATACGTTTGGCTCAAACTTGAATACGTTTGGCTTAAACTTGAATACGTTTGGCGCAAACTTGAATACGTTTGGCTCAAACTTGAATACGTTTGGCTCAAACTTGAATACGTTTGGCTTAAACTTGAATACGTTTGGCTCTAAGTCCTGCAATTAATTAATAATCGTTATAAAGAAAAAATACTATGCACAAAGCAAAAATTTTAACCAATAGTACAGAATTTGGGCAGGATGAAATAAGCACCTTGGTCCACGAAATTAAAAATTCATTGGCAACAAACATCGGCTCGTTTCCGGCTCTGCCCGTCGCTCCTGGCGTGGTCTTGAGCCAAATTGGGGAATACGACCGCATTAATGGCTTGGCGGAATACGTAGGCAAAACCGAAGACCTTGCCGCCGAGAGGCTCATCGTGGATACTACTTTCCACAAAAACGGAGTGTATATTAATGAACTGGCGGATGGTAACGCCACGATCCTCGCTCGTAGCGGCTATCCACGTGCCAAAGAACCGACTCCGGTGGGCGAATTGCCTCCTCCCGATGGCATGAAAATAGGGCATGGAGGGTTGAATGAATTTACATTCGATATTGATGTGGTGGAACATGCGAAGGGATACCTGATTGCTTATACGGGGGTTGAGAATCCTGAAGCGAATCCTTATAATTGGACGCTTCGCTGGACTTCAAGTCATAAAGCTACTTTGGGAGGATTTACGAATGGCAAGAAATACAAATTCGCATCGGCGGCAGTAGCTACGGCATTGAATGTTCATTTCTTTATCTCTGCCAAGCAACTCACATCGGAGTAAAGGGCTGCTAACAGGGTTGGTAATTTTGACAATATTGCAATTGGCACAGCTATTGCCTAAGACGAATTTCCTTATAAAAACAGGAATAGACAACATTTAACTGACAATTTTTACATTAATAATAATAGTATGAGCAACGAAGATAAGTACGGCGGAACGAAGGTAAATTACGATTTCACAGAGGTGCCCGAGGATAACGATCAGGATGTAATTCCGTTGATGACGACGGAGGATGAGGAGAAAATGAATGCCGAAAAGCTGCCTGAAATTCTCTCGATTCTGCCGCTGAAAAATACGGTGCTTTATCCGGGCGTTGTGATTCCGATTACGGTGGGGCGGGATAAGTCTATTGCCTTGATTAAGGAGGTTTATAAGGGTGATAAAATTATCGGTGTGGTTTCGCAAAAAGATACTACGGTTGAGGACCCTGGTTTTAATGATTTGAATAAGATCGGGACGGTTGCTTTGATCATCAAGATGTTGCGGTTGCCGGATGGAAACACTACTGTGGTGATTCAGGGGAAGCGTCGTTTTGAGTTGCAGGAGTTTGTGCAAACGGAGCCTTTTATTAAGGCGAAAGTGGGTGCTTTTGGTGATGAGAATCCGTTGCCGAAGGATAAGGAATTTGCTGCTTTGGTGAGTTCTATTAAAGATCTTTCTTTGAATATTATTCAGCAATCGCCGAACATTCCTTCGGAGGCTGGGATTGCGATTCGGAATCTTACGAGTCCTTCTTTTCTGATTAATTTTATCTCTTCCAACATGAATGCCGATGTCGAGAAGAAGCAGCAGTTGCTGGAGATTCCGGGGATTAAAGAACGGGCGACAATGGTATTGGAGCACTTGACAAAGGAGCTGCAAATGCTGGATTTAAAGAATCAGATTCAATCGAAAGTAAAGACGGATTTGGATAAACAACAACGTGATTATTTCTTGAATCAGCAGTTGAAAACGATTCAGGAAGAGCTGGGTGGAAATACATCTGACAAGGAAATTGAGGACCTTCGCGAACGAGGTGCAAAGATGAAATGGTCGAAGGAAGTTGCGGATGTTTTTGAGAAAGAATTGACGCGATTGAGTCGCATGAATCCGATGGCTTCGGAGTATTCTGTTTATGTTTCTTATCTCGATGTCTTGCTTGATTTGCCTTGGAATGAATATACGACCGACAAGTTTGATTTAAAGAAAGCGCAGGATATTTTGGATAAGGATCACTTCGGTTTGGAGAAGGTGAAGACTCGTATTTTAGAGCATCTTGCGGTGCTGAAATTGAAGAAGGATATGAAAGCTCCGATACTTTGTTTGTATGGACCTCCAGGGGTTGGGAAGACTTCTTTGGGGAAGTCTATTGCGAAGGCTTTGGGGAGGAAATATGTACGGATGTCGCTTGGCGGATTGCGCGATGAGGCTGAAATTCGCGGGCATCGAAAGACTTATATCGGTGCTATGCCAGGGCGGGTTATTCAATCCATTAAGAAGGCTAAGTCATCCAACCCAGTCTTTGTTTTGGATGAGATTGATAAGCTCGGAAATGATTACCACGGTGATCCATCTTCCGCGTTGTTAGAGGTTCTTGATCCCGAACAGAACAATACTTTCTATGATAATTATCTGGAGTTGGATTATGATTTATCGAAGGTGCTTTTTATTGCTACTGCTAATTCATTGAGCACTGTTCAATCGGCTTTGCGCGATAGGATGGAGATCATTGAGATCAATGGATACACTGTTGAAGAGAAGATTCAGATTGCTATTCGTCACTTGATTCCAAAGCAGTTGGAGGAGCATGGTTTGAAGAAAAAGAACTTTTCTATTACTTCTGAATTGATTGAGTATGTGATTGAGAGTTATACGATGGAATCGGGTGTTCGGGCTTTGGAAAAGAAGCTGGCTAATTTGATTCGTGGTATCGCAAAGTTTGTTGCTTTCAATGAGAAATATGAACCCATTATTACCAAGGAAGAGATCATTAGAATCCTTGGTGCGCCTCGTTTCTTGAAGGATAGATATCAAGGAAATGATGTTGCCGGAGTGGTTACAGGATTAGCATGGACATCGGTGGGTGGCGATATTCTATTTATCGAATCTATTTTGAGTGCAGGCAAGGGAAAGCTGACTCTCACTGGTAATCTTGGTGATGTGATGAAGGAATCTGCAATCATAGCATTAGCGTTTCTTAAAGCACATTGCAAAGAATTAAACATTGATCCGAGGGTATTTGATTTATGGGACATCCACATCCATGTGCCGGAAGGTGCTACACCGAAGGACGGACCTTCTGCGGGTATTACGATGCTGACTTCATTGACATCTTTATTTACTCAAAGGAAAGTCAAGAATAGTTTGGCTATGACGGGTGAGATTACCTTGCGTGGAAAGGTTCTTCCTGTGGGTGGAATTAAGGAGAAGATATTGGCTGCAAAACGTGCCGGTATTAAGGAAATAATCTTATGCGAGGAGAACAGGAAAGATATTGATGAAATCAAAGCCGATTACATTGCCGACATGACATTCCACTATGTGAAGACGATGATGGAGGTGGTGGATTATGCTTTGATGGATGAGAAAGTTATGAACCCCGTTGATTTCACCATCCCCAAAAAATCGAAGGAAGCGGTCGAAACAGAGTAAGCGATTCCTTTCATTCGCTGATAAAAGCCTTAAAATATACCGAAAATGGTCGGGAGCACAACCCATGCTCCCGGGAGCATCGCCAAAATATACGGGAGCATGAGCCAGGCTCCCGGGAATTTCGCCAAAATATACGGGAGCATGAGCCAGGCTCCCGGGAGCATCGCCAAAGTATATGGGAGCATGAGCCAGGCTCCCGGGAGCATCACCAGAGTATATGGGAGCATGAGCCAGGCTCCCGAGGAATTCCGCAAAAATTTGGGGAATTATGGTTGAGATTCCTGATGACGGAGGCATTAAACAATAATTTCATGGCATTTAAGTTTAGAGAAAATGCTGTATCTTTCCAATTTATTTTGTAATTTTGTATTCCATGAACGATTCTAATTACATAATGCCGCTGATGAATAGAAAATGCCTGCTGGTTCTTTCACTTTTCGCCCTTTTAATATTCAATAAAAGTAATGCCGGAACGCCCGCCGACAGCACCGTTATTATTCGATGCATTTCGGTCGGGACGAACGATTCGGTAACGCTCACCTGGACCTTGCCCCTTGCTACGGCAGGGTTTAATGCCTATATGATCTATTGGAAAACCACCACCAACGGTAATTTCGGGCTGCACGACAGCATCTTTAATTATAATACGATAACTTATTACGACCCCCTCGCGAATCCTTATAATGTCAATAATTCGTACTCCTATTTTATTAAGGTACGTTGGATCATCGGGGTGGATACCTTCTATTCGATACCATCAGATACCGTGCATCCGATCATCGTTCATGTGTCCGACATCGGTACTGGCGGCATCGGCGAAGCGAGTGTTACATGGAATGCCATTCATACGCCGTTGTTGCCCTCGTCCTCTACATGGTATCAGATTTACAGGCAAGTAGGCTATCCTTTTGGAGCATGGGTTTGGGTGGATTCTACACAGAACTTATTTTACAAACAACCCGCCACCTTTTGTAATAAGAACATTGCTTATCGCATCGAAATATCCGATACTGTTTGCAAATGCACCTCCGTATCTTCTATAGGGGTAGCGATATTTATGGATGTATCGCCCCCTGCCATCGTAGTGATAGACAGTGTCAGCATTGATCCCATAACTGGCAGCATCATTGTCGGCTGGAAACGCGATGACTCCTTAGATACCAAGAGTTACACGATTGTGCAACGAATTAATGGACACTTCTGGTCGCAAGCAGGTTATAATCCAGGGATAGACAGCACGTCGTTTATTAGTTCCTTTAGCTCGAGTGCGGTAGATTCGTTTTATGTTTTGGCATACGACTCTTGTAATAATCAAAGCTCGCAAGGGACTATCCAAAGCACCATTCATGTGAAGAGAACGGTAGATACCTGCGCTCTTTCTGCGATGCTTACCTGGAATCCGTACGTGGGGTGGAAGGGAGGCGTGAAGAAATATTACATCCTTCAGAAGATTGGTAGCGGACCTTGGACGATTGCTGACAGCGTTGCGCCGAATATTTATTCCTACAACTATACAAGCCTTACCCAATTCGATACGTTCAGCTTTCGCATCCGTGCTTTGGATAGTGTGGGGCATTTCACTTCCTCCTCGAACGTCGTAACGGTGAATGTTGTGAATCATCATTTTCCTCACTTTGAATACATCAAGACCGCAACTGTTTTATCGAATACCAAAATCAGATTAGACCTCTACACCGATATTTCGGCAGCCGTTTATCGCTACAATATTCAACGTAGTACAGATACCCTCTTGGGCTACACAACGATAGGCTGGACGGGCAAGTACAGCAATTCGCAGTTCTCCTATATTGATAGTTTTGTGAATGCTTCGGTGAATCTTTATTACTACCGGTTTCAGGTCATTGACTCTTGTCAAATCGTTGTTTATACTTCCAATGTTGCCCATCCTATTCAGGTTCATGCCACGCCGAATATTGATATGAGCAATACTGTTTCGTGGACAGCATACTCGGGTTTTGATGGTGGCGATGGCGGCTATTATTTATACCGCAGCATTGATGGTATCATGAATCCCAAACCCATTGCTATCTTGCCTTTTGGTGTCAATACCTTCGTAGATTCCATCTCGCAATACGCCAATTCGCAAGGCGAGTTTTGTTATACCATTGTGCAGTCGGAGGCGGTGTTAGACCAATTCGGATTTAAAGATAGCACCCGTTCCAACAGCGGTTGTGCAGAGCAAAGTCCGGCATTTTATATCCCCAATGCCTTTACTCCGAATGGCAGGAATCCTATTTTTATCCCTATCAATAATTTCACGAATGTCCATCTGTACGACCTTAATATTTACAATCGCCTTGGGCAATTAATCTTTGAAAGCACCGATCCTTTCAAAGGCTGGGATGGTACTTATGAGGGCAGCATTGTGCCGATGGGAGTTTATATTTATACCATTATTATTACCGGGCAAAACGATACGCAATATCAAAAGCTCGGCTCGATAACGGTCTTGAAATAAAAAGGTTTTTCTCCTATTTTATTTTTCATTTGACTGATGGTAATAGATGGAGGCTAAGGATTCCAGTTGAATAAATCCTGATCTATGCGAAACTCCTGAAAGATTTTATTCTTGATTAATTATAAAAGAATACAACCCGACAAGAACCTTGTAGCTTGATGAGTTTACCTCCATATTCCCTAAAAACTCCCGATTCCTCCCCCGAAAACTCTGTTTTCTCCCCTCTGAATTCTGTTTTCTACTCCTTATATAATGGTGTTTATAAACCTGAGTTCGGGATAAGAAAAGGAAGAAAGATGGAATGATAATTGCTGTGTAAATGTTTGATTAACAACACAATATAACAAATATGAATGCTCCATCTCTCCGCGACAAAATTATAGAAATATTCGTAAAAGTAGATGACTTTTGCAATGAGTTTAAAAATGAATATGCTAAAGATCAATTATTAATTGAATCTGATGCTAAGACCCGAAATAGAAAAACGGGGCTTTGTGATTCTGAAATCATTTGCATCATGATTGCCTTCCATAGTGGGTAGTTCAGGAACTTCAAACATTTTTATTTGAACTATGTATCAGTTCATTTGCTGGATGATTTTCCAGGTGCGGTGTCCTATAATCGCTTTATTGAATTGAGCCATCGCCATGCTCTTGCCTTCATGTTTTTTCTCCATTATTGCTGTCGTGGTGAATGCACAGGTATCAGTTTCATTGATTCGACGATAATGCGTGTTTGTCATAACAAACGAATTAAAAGGAATAAAACATTTAAGGGCGTAGCTGAAGTTGGTAAGTCCACTATGGGCTGGTTCTTTGGCTTTAAATTACATCTCATCATTAACGATAAGGGCGAAATATTGTCGTTCTATTTATCCAAAGGAAATGTTGATGATAGGGATATAAAAGCGATTACAAATATGACCAAAGAAATCTTTGGGAAGTTATTTGGTGACAAGGGATATATCTCCAAAGCATTGAGTGATTTATTGTTTGGTGACGGCATTCAACTTATTACTAATGTGAGAAAAAACATGAAATCAAAAGCCTTAAGTAACGAAGAAAAGTTGTTGCTACGTAAGCGTTCTGTGATAGAAACAGTGAATGATGAACTGAAGAACATTTGTCAGTTAGAACACACCAGACATCGCTCTATTAGCGGATTTTTATTAAATATTATGGGAGCTATAGCAGCTTATTCCTTCTTCCCAAAAAAACCTTCTATCAAAAAGGATATTGAGGAAACCAATCCTAAAATTATTGCATCTGACAAGCAACAATTAGCATTAGTAGCTTAACCCGAACTCAGGTTTATAACGTAAAAGAGGGTTTAAAAACAGAGAAAACTACTAAAGTGATGGGGAACTATTACAACATCACACGGAACTATTACAACATCACACAGTACTATTACAACATCACACAGTACTATTACAACATCACACAGTACTATTACAACATCACACAGAACTATTACAACATCACACAGAACTATTACAACATTACACGGAACTATTACAACATCACACAGAACTATTACAACATTACACGGAACTATTACAACATCACACGGAACTATTACAACATCACACGGAACTATTACAACATCACACGGAACTATTACAACATCACTTTATCACATTTTCGAGTAATAGCAGAGCATTATTCCATTCAAATGGTATCCGATAACGATGAAATTATAAGAATTTTTAATACATAATAACATGAGTAAAGTAAAAGAAAGTAAAACGGCAGCCCGACGGAATGAGGTTTCGGGAGGTGCGATTAGGGTGCTTGGGATGAAAAAAGGTCTTGAATAATTAGTGAATCTGCACAATCGTTCCGTGGTCAATATGATTATAATCTAACCAAGCATTCAAAGCCTCTTCGTTAAACATCCTCCAAAAGCCATCAAATAAATAAGGAGAAGTCGCCGAATAGCCATTCACACAAGGCTTGTGAATGATCTGGCTGGCTAACATACCATCTAATTGAACCTCGAAATCGTTACCTGTTTTCGGCATGTATGCAAAGGCTTTTTTACCCTCCCAATTCACTGTTTTGAGTTGCTCAACAATGGGCGTAACCCTTGCTTGCGCATCCTTTTTATTGAATGGATTAGTATAAGAAGTGTCTGTACTATTCTCGGCAATAACAGCAATTAATAAGATGGAAAACCATAATGTCCGCCGTTGTTTAATAATAGAATTTAAGAACAAACAAGGTATCATCGCGAAGAATAAAAGAAACATATTCATGATGCGCGGAACAGTACCCATCGCCGAGAATCCCGGAAGCTTATACAGCCATTTGAAGATAGAGAAATCGCCAATACGAATAGTAAGAAAGATGCAGAATATCAGGGTACAGATAATAGAAAACAAGGCTCGGTTATTCTGAATAAAATCCTTTTTAAAGAAATAACTAATAGCAGCAACAAGCCCTAACCACGGGATGATGCCCACGAATAACTGCTGATCGTACCAAGCAAAATCAGGGCGAATACAGAGTGTAGATAACATGCGCCACACGATGGAAGCCTTGTTGGAAAAGAAAAAAGATTGAATGGTAGGCAGCGTAAGAAAAGTATCCTTAAAAGTCCTGATCTCGGCACCCGAATAAACATTCCAATAGTGAATAGTAATCGGGAATAAAAGTAACACAAAAACCGTAATCGGCAAGGCGAGTTTGTATAAATTGGCACCACTAAAGAATCTATTGGTCAGGGCATCACGATAATTGACGACTAACAAAACGAGGAATAAAACGAAGCAAACCATCGCAAGGTAAATACCAAGATACATACCACAATAAAATTGAAACGCAATGCCGATAATCATCAACCAAAAGAACTTCAATTTAAAGTTATCGAAGTATCGAATCATCCAATAAATAACCATCGGCGTAATGAATCGAGGAAAGGTTTGCGCATGATGAAACTGGCATAAAATAAAGATAGAAAACGCAAAGATATAAGCACCTATGCAGGCAAGCACAGCATGGTTCGTAAGCCTCCTTAAAACATAAAATGCCGAGAAGAAATTAAGAATGCAAACTACTATAAACCACAACTGAAAAGAAGTCTCTCTATCACAAGCAAGCAAACGAAAGATTGCATAGACAGGCATGCTTCCGAGCAGATTATCAGAGAAAGCAATAGCCGGAGAAAAGGGATAAAAGAAGGGAGCACCCCAGAAATAATGAACCTGATGAGTGATGTATTGATACCCGTGCTCTAACAAATACATGTTGAAACGAGCGTCGCCTAAATCGCCAGGAATCCTTGATAAATCGTAATGACAGATACCAAGAATAGTGAAGTGCAACCCAATGAAACAGACACTAATCGGGAGCAAGTATTCGAGTATCTTTGGGAGTTTGTTATTCATGTTTTTTATAAGATGGTATTATGCAATGTTAAGCACTCTCTTTTCATTAATATAGAAGATATACTTCGCGACATCAGTATATCCCAATTGCCTTAATATAGTGGCATATCCATTCACTTGCTCGGCGTGTTTCAGGTCTTCTTTTCCTGTTTTATAATCAATGATGATCGCTTTATGTTCATGCAGCAACACTCTGTCAGGACGAAGGGTAGTACCATCAGGAAGCAAGAGTTCGCTCTCTGTTTTTATTGTCCAATCGGTAGTGAACCATGTGGCTACTTCGTTCATAGAAAGCAAGTCCTTAATGGTTTGTTTCAGCATTTCGCTCTCCTCTATTGAAACTAATCCTTGTTGTATAATGCGAGCTATCGAAGTATCAATATCATCAGGAATAATAATCTCTGCAAGCACCCGATGAACCAGCACACCATAGTTTATTTTCCTTGTCTTTTCATTATCAAACAACTCCCAAAAAGACTTTGCTTTTGGGTTGATACTAATCTTCGATTGCCAGCGAGAGTAGGGGTAAGAGAGTAGTCGAGTAAGTTCTAATTCATCCTCTTTCTTTGTTTTGGATTCATCAATATTCTTCTTAACAAGAGTTCCATTTTCATATTGATTAAGTTCTTTGTTAATGCTCCATTGATTGGTAGTATCGGCATTGAGTATTGCATTAACTAACTGACTTGTTGTGCCTAATTTATCCGATTCTTTCGTCTGTTTGCAATAGATATACAGCCTGTTTTCTGGACGGGTGAAGGCAACATAAAGGAGGTTTAGATTATCAATATTATTCTTGATTAGTTCTTCCGAATAGAAGTCCTTGAAGTAAGTATGATCTAATATCTTTGAGGAATTAACTGGGAAAATAGGTGATTGATTGAAGGGTTCTGCCTCGCTGCTTACCCAGAGAATAGAATTTGCTTTGGGCTTCAGATCCCACTCTGCAAAAGGAATCAGCACCACGGGGAATTGAAGTCCTTTCGATTTATGAATAGTCATAATCGTTATCGCATCTTCATTTTCAGGAACTATCAACGAACATTTATCGCTCTCTTGATTCTCTTCCCACCAATCAAGGAAGCTCTGCAAGTCGCCTTTGTCCTTGTCTAAATAATCAAGAATCAAATCTTGGAACCGCTGGATGTATGCATCGGGCTTGGCATTCAAACCGAAGATGTTGATGATTTGTTCCGTCATCTCATACAGGGGAAGCGTGTTCAGATAAGATAAATACTTTCCGAAGTTGTTTGGTAATTCATCTCGGAAAAGTTGTTTATTGAGATTAAAAGAAGAGAATAATTCATGAAGCTTAGGATTAAGATTCGTATTAATGATGTTTGTATAATAATACAAGATTTCAGCAGCTGAAATCTTATCTTGGCGGTCATTCAAGTAGCGATAAATGTTCAGGATGAACTGAACTTGCGGGGCTTTATACAGCAACAACGAATCGGAACTGATGACTCGCGTATAGCCATTATCAAACAAGAAACGAGCGATGACATTCCCTTCGGTATTGCGGCGAACAAGGATGGCTATATCCCGCATGGAGTAACCGTCTTGTTCACATTGTTTGATGGTTGCTAAAGTTCTTTCCAAGGCAATATCTTTCCACTTTTTAATCTCTCCCGCTTCTGTTTCTTCGGATTGTTTTATGTCTTCGAGGAACTGAATGGAGACATATCCTCCTTCCAAATTCTTCTCTGATGTATGTTGATGCAAGTCTTCGATGGAGTAGGCTTTATGAAACCAATCTTCGGCATCTAAATTGAATTCATTGGCGATTAATTTTGATGCAAGTTTGAAGAATTGATTGTTGAATTGAACAACTTTATCCTTACTGCGATAATTAGTGCTTAATGAATGTTCATGGATGACTTCTTTGAAAGGCTTTAAACTATCAGCAACGCCATTCAGCAGCAACTTCATGTTGCCTCCGCGCCAGCGGTAGATGGATTGTTTGGCATCACCGACAACGAAGGCTGTATTGCCATTGGCGAGGGTATTATTTATCAAAGGGAGGAGGTTGTTCCATTGGAAATCGGAGGTGTCTTGGAACTCATCTATCAAGAGATGCTTGAAACGATTGCCGATTTTCTCATAAACAAACGGGGTATCATTCTCTGCATTGATAACGCTTAATAATCGGTTGGTATCTGACAGAAAAACGGTGCCGTTATCGTCGCGATATTGCTTCAACTTCTCTTTTAGATGGGTGAGGAGACCGTAGATGTAGATGAGCTTGTGGGTTTCGATGGCGGAGACATATTCTTCGAAGTGGAGGGTGTAATAATCTATGCTATCCAAGAGGATTTCTTGCAAGCCTTTCTTGCCGCCACTGCCTTCTACGCATTCAATGATTTTATTGCGTAAAGCAGAAGTCTTGGAAGACCATTTTCCTGTGTCGTGGAAGGCTTCCATGACGCGTTTGCCGGGGATATAATTCAAGGCTGTATAGTTATCTGTTATCTTATTAAAATAATTGGCGACACCGGACTTGCCGTAAGCAAAATCTGCAACTGTTAAGCCATTAAATTCCATAATTTGGAAGGCTTGGGTGGCGATTTCTTTCATGGTTTTCTCGAATCGGTCTTTGATGGCTTTTAATTCTGTGGCGAGAGACTTCAGGGCTTCGTCATTCACGAAGTCGTTGCGGTCATTGAGCTCTTCTTTGAATAATTCGTGGGCAATTTTTTGGATATCGTGGTCAATATTCCAGCCTTTGTCGTCATTAATTTTTATTAACAGGAGTTTGCTTAGCCAGTCGGTGATGTTTTCATTCATGCCGACCTCGAGGAGGAGGTTGTCGGAGATAATATCTATCACTTTTTGCTGATCTAATTCTATATCGAACCTTAATGATAGCTTTAATTCGTGTGCTAAGGCTCGGACTATCTTCTGGAAGAACCCGTCTATGGTTTGGATGGCGAAGGCGGAGTAATCGTGCATGATATTTTCGAGTACGCGCTTTGCATTGAGGGGGATATTTACGGTCAATCCGTCTGTTATTAAATCGTTGGAGAGGTGTTCCATATTGCCATCAGACAACGCGATGAGGGCATCTATGATTCTGGTTTTCATCTCCACCGTAGCTTTGTTGGTGAAGGTGATGGCGAGAATATTTTTATAATCGGAGGGGTGGGCAAGGACTATTTTGAGGTATTCCTTGACGAGGGTGTATGTTTTGCCGGAACCGGCGGATGATTTGTAGATATTCAGCATAGTAAGAGGGCGAAAATAGAATATTTTTCGTAGGTGTCGGATAGCAAGCTACGGCAAACGGTGTTTTAATGCCCTAAATCACTTAAAAAGCCCCTTAAAAGCATTTCTCATCGTTTTATATCGGAATGGCTTAAAGTGCCAAAACGATCTATCGCGCTAAAAGCAGAGTACATAATTGCATTCGTCGCTTACCTAATTGCAATACTCGCTTGCAATTTGCATTCGTCGCTTACCTAATTGCATTCGTCGCTCACTTAATTGCAATCCTCGCATACATTTTTGGAATATCCGCATACTTTTTTGCATTCCACGCTTGCAGATTGCGATATTCGCATACTTTTTTGCAATCGTCGCTTACAATGGGCTAAACCTCTCATTAAATTTTTTTGTACTTTTGCTGCTCTAAATATTTGATGAATCATTAAAAACTAAAACTTAATGCGGATGAAAAAATCTTTACTAATCTTAATCGTGTTCGCCATCCTTGCCTTGAGCACGCAGGCACAAATAACCTTTCATAAAACCTATAATAGTTGTAATTTTTGTTATGGAGAAGCCTATGCAGTGCAACAAACATCAGATGGAGGATACATTATGACTGGATATATTGAATCTTATATTTATTTAGTAAAGACTGATGCTAATGGAGACACTTTATGGACAAGAACTTATGGTAATGCGGTTGACTATCATAAAGGATATTCGGTTCAACAAACAAATGATGGAGGGTATGTTATTGCAGGAATTACAGAAAATTCTACTTCTGTTCCTGTTCATATTTACTTAATCAAAACGAATTCTAATGGAGATACTTTATGGACAAAAAGTTATGGGAGTGCAGGTAATGATTATGGATATTCTGTCAGGCAAACCATGGATAATGGATTTATAATTGCAGGGACAACAGATAGTCTGGGTGCAGGAGGTGTTGATGTGTTCTTAATTAAAACAAATTCTATTGGTGATACTTTATGGACAAAAACTTATGGTGGCATTAATGATGACGGGGCAAAATCAATTGAATTGACTACGGATGGCGGATATATTATTGCAGGTTATACCAAAAGTTTCGGTGCTGGAAGCGATGATGTTTATTTAATTAAAACAGATTCAATAGGAGATACCTTATGGACAAAGACTTATGGTAGCATATATTATGATTACGGATATTCAGTTAAACAAACTTCAGATGGGGGCTATATTATTACAGGAATGAGTAATTTTGGTAACCGTATTTATTTAATCAAAACAAATTCGATAGGTGATACATTATGGACAAAGGCTTATGGCAAGTATGGGAGTGGTACTGATTATGCCTATTCTGTACAACAGACTTCAGATGGTGGATATATTATGGTAGGTATTACTGTAAATCCTATTGATCCCTATTATGAACCTTTGTTGATTAAAACAAATTCAATTGGTGAAACTTTATGGGCGAAACATTATTTGGATGGAGCACCAGGGTACAATATCGGTTATTATGTTCAGCAATCAACTGATGGAGGTTATATTATTGCTGGAGAAACAGCAGGGAATATGTTATTGATAAAGACTGATGAAAATGGAAATAGCGGATGCTTGCAGACAGACCCCACAATTAATCTTTATTCTATTCCATTCCAAGTTTCAAACACTTCAACTATTATTCATTCAGGTTGTATGGTTAGCAATCCATCAAAAACAGTTGGAAGTGGAGGCATAGTTACAACTTCATGCTTTAGTACTGGTATTAATGAAATAAAAGCAACTGAAGACATTTCCATCTACCCCAACCCCGCCACCAATCTCCTCACCATCTCCCTCCCCGATAAAAACATAAAATCATGCACCATTAATCTTTATGATATGCTGGGAGAAAAGATGCTGGGGGAATTGAGAGTTGAGAATGGAGCGTTGAGAATTGATGTAAGCACACTCTTGCAAGGCATCTATTTCTTGGAGGTGGTTATGGATAACGAGAAGGTGGTGAGGAAGGTGGTGAAGATATGAGTTATGAATTCGGATTGCCCCTCCGGAAATTTATGATGCTGTCAGCCCTATCAAGGGTCTGATTACTTAATTAGAGTCCTAATTAATGAAGCGAAATAGTCGTCGCCAGCGAATCTTGGCTAACCCCGCGGCTTCTTTATCCCACGACATCCATATCATGCTTGCTTTGCCTACAATATGGTCTTCGGGAACGAAACCCCAGAAGCGCGAGTCCTCGGAATTATAGCGATTGTCGCCCATCATAAAGTAGTAGTCCATCGCGAAGATATACCGCGAAGTTTCGACATTGTCTATATAGATTTTATCATCTTTTTCTTCGAGTTTATGGTTCTCGTAAACCTCGATGATACGTTTGTATAGTGCGATATTACTATGATTAAGATAAACGGTATCGCCTCGTCGCGGTATCTTTATAGGACCGAAATTATCTATCTGATAATTGTGAAACTTATCATACGGAAAGAGGGAGGTTTGATAATAATGGCTGACTTCTTCATCGGTTAGTCGTTCGATATGTGTTACGTTTTTAAGAGTATTAATCTGCTTTAATCCATCCATAGAAATCGGCACGAGATAATCACCCTGATTAGAGATTAATTGTGGTGCATACGCCTCTACATGGCGTATGCTATCATCGAAGAATGCTATATCATCTGTCTTGGCATGATACATCTGTAAAGCGTGATGTGGCAGGGGTAGGCGACGGTTGTTAATGGAAATTGTACCATGAATAATCATCATTTCATCACCAGGAATAGCGACACAACGCTTGATATAATGTTCGCGTTTATCTACAGGGCGATAATCCTCCATCGGATAGTTGAATACGACCACATCGTTGTTGCGAATATGCCATAACCCGGGCAAACGATAGTAAGGAATTTTAAGCCATTCTATGTAAGCCTTCCAACCTTTATATGGCAGGGAATGATGTGTGAAAGGGAGGGCAAGGGGAGTCATCGGAATGCGAGGACCGTAGTTGATTTTGCTGACGAAGATGAAGTCTCCGATGAGTAATGTTTTCTCCATAGACGAGGAAGGTATTGTGAAGGCTTCGACAACGAATGAACGGAGAAAAATAGCTGCCAACAAGGCGAAGAGTATAGCGTGAAACCATTCTCCCATAATGGTTTTGGCACCATTTGGGTTTAATGTAAGATGATATAATGTTAGAAAGAATTGGTTGATAAGAATGATGGTAAATCCGGTAATCACTGTGGCTTTGGCACCGAATAAAAGGATGAAAAGGAAGGATACATTGAGGAGTGTAAGTATTATAAAACGTCGCTTCTGTCTTCTGTTTAATCTTTTAAAACGATGGTTCATAGAATAGAGTAGGGGAGCTGTGAAATTTTGTTTAGGCGAAAGAAATAAGAGTATTTAACAGCCGCGAAAATAGCAATCCTTCCCGCAATAAACCATTACACCTTAGGAATGCTTCTTTCTTCTGCCGTAGAGAAAAAGCCCCACCCAAACGGATGCAATGATAATCAGAAAAGGAATCAGATAAGAGCGGGATAAACCATAAGGATGCACAAATGTAAAGAAACGATTCCAACGGAACTTGTGGCTTATATCAGTATTTTCTTTCAACGACATCCATACGAAAACCGCCTTACCAACAATATGATCCTGCGGCACAAAACCCCAGTAGCGAGAGTCAGCCGAGTTATGCCTATTATCACCCATCATCCAGAAATAGTTCATCTTAAAAGTATAGGCGTGACTTTCTTTACCGTTAATGAAAACCTTGCCATCATGCACCTTCAAATCATTGTGTTCATACACACCGATGATACGTTCATAGAGAACAATAGTAGCCGTATCAATGCTTACAGTCGTGCCTTCTTTAGGGATTACAAGCGGACCGAAGTTATCGACATTCCATGCGTAATTTTTACTGTGCGGAAAGATGCGTGCAGAATAAATCCCGCTGTCTTCAACCAAAATCTTCATAGATTTTACCATGCTTAGCTGCTTAAATTCATCCACCTTGTTATTCGGAAGAAACAGTTCGTAATCTCCGTTCTGGGTTTGCCTCACTGGCTCTGTAATATCAAACTTTTCATGGATATTTTGGTTGATTCCGCTGCCGTCCGTGCGAACAAGATAATTGTATTGGATAGTCCCTGTATTCAGCGCGGGTTTGCCATTAATAAATACATCTTTATGATTGATAAAAAGCGTATCGCCGGCAATCGCTACGCAGCGTTTAATATAGTTTTCGCGTTTATCAACGGGTCGTGCCACAACTTTACCAAAATAGCTCACACCTGTCTGCGGATTCATCTGATCATCACGATAAACCGTCTCACGACCATAGTCCCGACACATCTGATAATAGCTCTGATCCTGCGCATTAAGAGCCACCGTATCACCATCAGGATAGTTAAACACAACGGCATCGTAATTCTGAATTTTTCCAAAGCCAGGCAAGCGATAATAAGGAATCCGAGGCCATTCGACATACGCTTTTCCGCCAACCAAAGGCATTGTATGATGAGCAAAAGGAAAGGCAATGGGAGTCATCGGAAGCCGCGCCCCATAGCTCGATTTACTCACGAAAAGAAAGTCGCCAATCATCAGCGTTTTCTCTTCCGAAGACGTAGGAATCGTGAACGCTTCCAGAAAAAATGCACGGATAATAGTAGCTGCCACAACGGCGAACACAATGGCATCAAACCACTCGCGAGCGGCACCACGTTTTTTGTCATTCTGGATGCTCATATAGTACGCCACGACAAGGAATTGGGTGATTACCCAAAGCGATGCCGCATTCACCAAATCGGCTCCGGCAAATAGCAAAATGAAGCCCAAAAATAAAGCATTACCTACCGTAAATGCCCAAAACCAAGCCCGCTGCCGGTCGTTTAATCTCGCAAGAATTTTTTTCATATTAAAATATTAAGTGCTATGAACGACTTCCATCGTCAAAAATTATATCCCTTTTGCATCCCTAAAAACAGCCCGTTCAGAGTCCTCAAAATATAACTCTTTTTAACCAAAATCGAACCCGATTTCCTCGCCCTTACCATCGTTTTTCTTAGAATTGTTGAAGCCTCTTTTAATGAATGAGCCGCAAAACTAACTATTCGGAGGCTAAAATTCCGCGAAAAACCCGCCGCTCCCTTTATAAAACACGAAATACGCTGTATTACAACTGATAATCGCCACGTTCCCATTAATCCCAGCCACCTTTTTATCAATCCCAGCCACCTTTTTATCGAAGATAGCCACCTTTTTATCAATCCCAGCCATGTTTTTATCAATCCCAGCCACATTTTTATCGATGCCAGCCACATTTTTATCAGTGATTGGCGGCATTTTTCGACCCTCGCATGGAAATCCTTGGTGTTCGCATGGAAATCTTTGATGTTCGCATGGAAATCTTTGATGTTCGCATGGAAACTTTTGACATTCGCATGGAAACTTTTGACGTTCGCATGGAAGATTTTGACGTTCGCATGGAAGGTTTTAATGGAAATGTGGAAATTAATGTTGGAAATAGGACGATTTTTAGTCCCGTTTTAGGGAATAATGTAGGCATTATTAATGGCATTAATCTCGGTATTATCTTCATTAATAATTTTATACTTTTGCCCTTTAATTAAATACAAAAAAGATGACTATAAATGAAGCTCAAGATGCCGTAGATAGCTGGATTCAGCAACACGGCGTAAGGTATTTTAATGAACTGACCAACCTCGCAATCCTCACTGAAGAAGTAGGCGAAGTAGCACGGGTAATTTCCCGAAAATATGGCGAACAATCGTCCAAAGATTCAGATCAAAATCTCGACCTCGCGGATGAATTAGCCGATGTTCTCTTTGTCGTCATTTGCCTCGCCAATCAAACAGGAATTGACCTCAATGATGCTCTGGAAAAGAACATTCAGAAGAAAACTTCTCGCGATCACGACCGCCACCACGGCAATGAGAAATTAGATTCATGAAAAAAGCCACTGATTTCTCGAAATTCTCCGCGAAATCAGTGGCTTTTTTAATGCCAATATTGAAGCCTTACAGCTTCCTGATGGAATCTAAAAAAGGAATCAGCTTGAGCCACATTTCTTGATTGCCATTTTGGTTTTTCCACAAGCATTTCGAGCCGTGAACACCCTCGCCAGTAGGCGTTACCTGTGTTTTATTCTTCGATGTTACACCTTTCATCATCGCCGTAACGTCGGCACTCTCCTTCTGTGTGGAAGTAACCCAAACAGGCTTTGACAAATTGTAAATAGCATTGGTAACATTCAATTTTTTATCAAAATATTCACCCGGACTAAAGGCGATAATAGCGGATATTTTATCATTTTCCTTGCCTATTTTCAAAGCAAGCGAAGCCGAGTAGGAACTCCCGAGAAGTATCACGTTTTTGCCGGATTTATCAAAGGCATATTCGATGGCAGCATTGATATCAGCCTCTGCATCGAGGTAGGAATTCTTCTTTTTAGCGGCATCGGCAGCCATTGCAGTTTCATTCTTGATACCATTAGCCTCGCCACCAGACCGTTGGTCGAGAGCCAAGCAATTGAAGCCTAATTTATTGAATCGTTTAGCGGTTTCGATGTACTCACCGCGGCTATACCCTGCCTGGTGGCATAGGACGATGAAGCGTGTGGCGTCTTCCACAATATATTCATCGGCAGTAACCGTCAAGGTATCCTTGGTAATGAAGGCAACCTTGTTTTGGGCGGCTGTAAATTGGATAAAACCAGCGGTAAGAAGCAGGATTAAGAAGAAAGTTTTAGTATTCATTGTTTTTCTATTTTGGTGATTATAATTTTTATGTTTAAGAGTACGAATCTACTAAATTTTTCTAATAACAACGTGGCGATTTTTCTATGATTCCAGTAATAGAATAATCTTATTCTTCAATACCTCAATCACTCCGCTGGTAATTTGCATGGTTTTTTCGCCATCACCAGTTTTATACTTCACAGTACCTTTAGTAAGCGCGGAAATAATAGGAGCATGGTTGTTCTTTACCTGAAAAGTACCAGAAGTTCCCGGCACCGTAACGGAAGTAACCTCGCCAGTGAAGACCTTTTTGTCAGGAGTTATAATATCTAAAGTCATTGCTTGTTATTTACTCTCTGCAATCAGTTTCTTTCCTTTCTCTATAGCATCTTCAATGCTACCGACCAGGTTAAATGCGCCTTCTGGATATTCATCTACCTCTCCTGCAATGATCATCTTGAAGCCTTTGATAGTTTCTTCGATAGGAACCAGCACACCCTTTAAGCCTGTAAACTGTTCCGCGACGTGGAAAGGCTGGGATAAGAACCGTTGTACCCGGCGAGCACGGTGAACCACCAATTTATCTTCATCTGATAGCTCATCCATACCGAGGATGGCAATAATATCTTGTAATTCTTTATAACGCTGAAGAATTTCTTTCACAGCTTGGGCTGTATTGTAATGATCATCGCCGAGGACTGCCGCAGAAAGAATCCTGGAGGTAGAATCCAAAGGATCTACGGCTGGATAAATCCCTAATTCTGCAATCTTACGACTTAATACTGTCGTTGCATCTAAGTGAGCGAACGTAGTAGCTGGTGCAGGATCCGTTAAATCATCGGCAGGTACATAAACCGCCTGAACGGAGGTAATAGATCCTCTCTTAGTCGAAGTAATACGTTCTTGCATTAGTCCCATTTCGGTGGCGAGTGTCGGTTGGTAACCTACCGCTGACGGCATCCGACCTAAAAGTGCCGATACTTCGGAGCCTGCTTGCGTAAACCGGAAGATGTTATCAATAAAGAAAAGAATATCGCGACCACCTGATTGTTCATCGCCATCGCGGAAGTATTCGGCAAGCGTTAATCCTGACAAAGCTACACGGGCACGGGCTCCAGGAGGTTCGTTCATCTGCCCAAATACGAGGGTGGCTTGCGATTGTCCTAATTCTTTCATATCTACTTTCGATAAATCCCACTCGCCTTTCTCCATTCCTTTCTTAAATTCTTCGCCATAGCGGATAACGCCTGATTCAATCATTTCTCTTAGCAAATCGTTCCCTTCGCGGGTACGTTCGCCAACTCCTGCGAAGACAGATAGTCCTGCATATCCTTTGGCGATGTTATTAATCAGCTCCATAATAAGAACTGTTTTCCCGACACCGGCTCCTCCGAAGAGACCGATCTTCCCGCCTTTCGCGTAAGGTTCTAATAAATCAATGACTTTAATCCCTGTATAAAGAACTTCTGATTCTGTTGATAAGTCCTCGAACCGCGGTGCCATGCGGTGAATGGAACGTCCTTCGGTGCGAGGCACTGCTCCTATGCCGTCGATGGCTTCTCCTACTACATTGAATAATCTTCCTTTGATTACCTCGCCGACGGGCATCATGATAGGTGCTCCGGTGGCGACGACTGCCATTCCTCGGCGTAAGCCGTCGGTTGAGTCCATGGCGACGGAACGTACGGTATCTTCACCGATGTGTTGTTGGGTTTCTAAAACAATTTTTTGTCCGTTTTCTCTCGTTACTTCTAATGAATCGAGGATGGCGGGGAGGGTGGAGCCTTCGGTGTCGAAGGCGACATCGACTACTGGTCCGATGATGCTTACTATTTTTCCTGTATTAGTCATATTTATTATTTTTATTTTCTTTTTATGATTACAAACGGGCAATTCCGTATGGAGGGCGCAAAACTAATATAATTTATGGAAATAAAAGAATAGTTCTTCAGATTTATTTATTAACAATTGGCTCCACGCATCCCAAATGGACTCTTAAAAAGGAGGAATGAGGCATCGTTTTTTCTTGGAAAGGGTGGTTTTTATCCTACCCGAAGCCTGTACTCGCCAGACCGAACATTTTACTCGCCAGATGTAAGACTTTACTCGCCAGACCGAAGACAATTTCGCGTGAAATAGTGTTAGATCTGGCGAGTAAAGTCTTGCATCTGGCGAGTGCAGGCTTCGGTCTGGCGGGATGTAACATTTTACTGGCGGGATGTAAGCCGAAACTGGGGGGATATGACATTTTACTGGGGGGATGTAAGACAAATTCACGCGGATTTGTCTTAGATCCCCCCAGTAAAAGGTCATATCCCCCGAGTAAAATGTCATATCCGCCGAGTAAAATGTCATATCCGCCGAGTAAAATGTCATATCCCCCGAGTAAAGGCTTGCATCTGCCGAGTAGAGGCTTCGGTTGGGATAAGATGAACTTCAAATAGTGGGATTTTATTCATCGTTTATCCTCATTTGGGATTTGTTGGGCGGGGCTTTGTTAATAAAATTATGGAAGGGGATTTGGTTATTAGAAATCTTTTTATTAATTTTGCAGTCATATTTAATAATCAAATACCAAATTCCATGATCAGAACAATTTTTTGCCTCGCCGTTGCCCTCCTTTTTATGAATACTATAGGAGAGGCTCAACCCCAGACTAACAACTGGTATTTCGGGAATAATGCCGCCGTTACCTTCACTTCCGGCTCTCCGGTTTCGGTTACGGGCTGCGCCATGAGTACGAATGAGGGCTGTGCCACGATCTCGGACGCTACGGGCAACCTGTTATTCTATACCGACGGGATGTCGGTCTATAATCGCAACAATATTCAGATGTCGAACGGGTTTGGATTGGGTGGCAACTCGTCCTCCACGCAGTCTGGCGTAATCCTGCAAAAGCCCGGCAGTACCACAATTTATTATATCTTCACTTCCGATGCCATGGGCGGGACTTTCGGCTTATGTTATTCGATTGTGGATATGACTCTTAATGCAGGTTTAGGCGATGTTACGATAAAGAATTTCAATCTCCTCGCCTTCACTGCCGAGAAAGTTACTTGCGTTCGCCATTGCAATGGAACAGACGTTTGGATGATTGCACATGGGCTTGACGACAATATATATTATGCCTACTTAGTATCGAATACAGGCGTTGCCGCACCTGTTGTATCTCATGTCGGGACCACATACACCAACAACAGTGGTTATTACGAAGAAACCATTGGATATTTGAAAGCCTCTCCCGATGGAACGCGTTTGGCTGCCGCAATTTGGGACAGTATTGATAAGGTAGATATCCTGGATTTTAGCAATTCTACCGGAGTTGTTTCAAACCCTATCACGATTGATTATACCAACATCGGAGATCCTTATGGAGTTTCTTTTTCTCCGAATGGGCACGTTCTATATGTCGCATGTTGGGTTTCGCAATTGCTTTATCAGTACGATTTATCGTCAGGCAATCAAGCCACCATTATCGCATCGCAGTTGCAACTGGCAACAGGGACTTATCCTTTCAGTGCAATACAACTTGGCTTGGATGGTAAGCTCTATGTTTCTCGGAATGGGAATACGGCTCTGGATGCAATCAACAATCCCAATATAGTAGGGGTCGGATGTAACTACACCGCGAATGCCGTAACTATATCTGGTACTTGCGCTGGGGGCTTACCGAACTTTGTTGATGCAATAAATGCCTCCACCACGACTTCTTTCTTACCCTCTGATACCACCGTTTGCGTAGGACCTGTAACTTTGAATGCCGGAGCAGGAGCAACGACTTATCTATGGTCCACCGGAGAAACCACCCAGACCATATCGGTTGCCGCAACGGGAATATTTTCTGTCATCGTTACAGGCTTCACCACTTGTGGTTCTAATACCCAGTATGATACGGTAACTGTAACCATTCTTCCGGCAGTAACCGTTAATTTAGGGAATGATACCACCCTCTGCACAGGACAAACCATCACGCTTGATGCAGGTAATGCAGGAGCTGCTTTCGTATGGTCTAATGGAGCGACAACACAGACCATTACCGTAAGTACCACCAGTAATTATTCGGTAACCGTTACTGCCGGCACATGCAGCGATATAGATACTATTACCGTTAACTTCGTTGCCGCTCCGGTAGTAACTTTAGGAGCGGATATTACCGTCTGCGCAGGGATACCTGTTACCATTGATGCAGGTAATGCAGGTGCCGCTTATCTATGGTCTAATGGCGCAACGACAAGAACCATTAACCCTACGACAAACGGAACTTACATCGTACTTGCATCCTTCGGTACTTGTATTGCAACGGATACTATCCAGGTAACCTTCACCCCCTTACCGATTGTTAATCTCGGTCCTGATCAATCTATCTGCAACGGACAATCAGTCCTGCTTAATGCTGGTAATGCAGGAGCCACATACTTATGGTCTGATGGTTCTACCACGCAAACCATCAGCGTGTTGAATACAGGGCAATACTGGGTTCAGGTAATGAACGGAACTTGTATAGGAAGCGACACCGCGAATGTTATCATAGGCTCCGCTCCTAATATCAATTTAGGTCCAGACATTTATCTTTGTGCCGGCATGGATATAGCTCTCTCCGTCAGCAATCTCGGTATGCTTTATTCATGGAGTACAGGCAGCACAGCCCAATTCATCCGTGTCAATGCTTCGGGAGAATACATCGTCAAGGTGAATAATAATGGCTGCATCGGGACAGATACCGTCGAGGTAAAGATATACCCCGAAGTGTTCGTAAGTCTTGGTGCCGACACCTTTATATGCCCGGGTACTCAAATACAAATAGATGCCGGAAAAGTATTCACCTCCTACGCCTGGAGTTCAGGTGGCAACAATCATTTTATAGTAATCGAACAGCCCGGAACATACACCGTAATCGTTACAGATGCACACGGATGCACCGGAATAAGCAGCAAATTGGTTCGGGAATTCTGCCCCAATGATCTTTATATTCCCTCCGCATTCTCTCCAAATGGCGATCGAAACAATAACAAGTTTATGGCATACGGGGTAGGCGTTCTCGGCTTTCATCTTTATGTCTTCGATCGCTGGGGAGAGTTGATTTTCGAGACGCAAGATATAGCAGCAGGATGGGATGGTACATACAACGGCGCAAATGCCCCCGAAGGCACATATATATACCGCGTAGATTACCAGCTTTATGAATATCTCGAGCTGATAAAACACACCAAATACGGTGTAGTTCATCTCGTTCGATAAACATCCCTCCACGCAAGTCTTTGCATGATTAATACAAGGAATTATAACCTCCCCAATGAAAAATCATAACTGATTTTTCACTTTCCTATATAAAATGTTTTTGGTCATAGATTAAATCCGTTGATAAGATTGTTTTTTAACCTTAGTATAAATAAAATCAGGTTAGGCGCTACCATCTTATTACCTTATTTCATTTTTTATAATAGGCTAATAAGGTTAAATCAACTCGGTATTGTTTTATACTAAGGTTAAAAAAACAAAACAAAGGATTTAACTCATGACTAATGGTTCCATTACTATAGTAAAAGTAATCCTCGAGGCATAAAAAGTAATCCTCGAGGCATAAAAAGTAATCCTACAGGCATAAATAGTAATCCTACAGGCATAAAAAGTAATCCTACAGGCATAAATAGTAATCCTACAGGCATAAAAAGTAATCCTGCAGGCATAAAAAGTAATCCTACAGGCATAAAAAGTAATCCTGCAGGCATAAAAAGTAATCCTACAGGCATAAAAAGTAATCCTACAGGCATAAAAAGTAATCCTACAGGCATAAAAAGTAATCCTACAGGCATAAATAGTAATCCTACAGGCATAAAAAGTAATCCTACAGGCATAAATAGTAATCCT
>CAIMUP010000053.1 GCA_903844645.1 uncultured Bacteroidota bacterium | reverse complement strand
TACCGCATTGAAAACAAATTATTCAAAGGAATTAATATAGGCGGAATAAATAGAGCAGATGTAGCGGACTTTTTAATAAAACAAGCAGAAAAACAAACTGAATTAAAAAAGTACATTGCTATATCTGAAAAATAGAATAAAAGCCGAACCGCTAACAGCACCTACAAGAAATTGGCGGTTCAATGCTTCGTATAACAGTTTTGTGACGATACAAAAGGACAGGTGCGTATCAGTTCCTGTATGGTTGCACAATAAATAATCAATAAACCTTAGATTCAAAATATGAAATCTATATTAAAAAAACTTCCACCCATTCAGATACCTTCTTGATAAAGCATGAATAGTCTTCCCTCGTACATCAGCATTACATTTATCTTAACCACTCTTCTTGCGGTCTTGATTTTTTATAAGTCAACTAAGAAATTTTGGCTATCATTAATCATTTTACTTGCCTGGCTAACATTGCAAATGGTTGTTAGTTTGACAGGATTCTATACGGTAACAAACAACTTCCCACCGCGATTTATTCTTTTGCCAATGCCTATGATGTTATTTATCATCATCTTGTTTGTAACTAAAATGGGGAGGCAGTTTATTGACAGGTTAGATATAAAGACATTAACGATTCTGCATATAGTCAGGATTCCTGTCGAGGTGGTTCTGTATTGGTCGTTCCTCAATAAAACCATTCCACAACTCATGACATTTGAGGGGAGGAATTTGGATATACTATCTGGCATAACTGCACCATTGGTTTATTATTTTGGATTCATCAAGCCTGTTATCAATAGAAAAATAATCCTGCTTTGGAATATCATCTGTTTAGGATTATTAATCAATATCGTTGTCATTGCAGCATTTTCGGCACCATTCACCTTCCAACAACTTGCTTATGACCAACCCAATATCGCGATATTATATTTCCCATTTACCTGGTTGCCTTGCTGCGTAGTACCTATTGTTTTGTTCGCTCATCTTGTGGCAATAAGAGGATTGACGATAAAACGGGACTGAGTAAACCACCTGACAGGTAACGCCCGACGTGCTGGATGTAGCCGATGTGTTTCGCTATGCCGCATTTGCAATCCTGCACTTTTTCACTAAGGATTTCCAATCCTTCCTCTCCCACACCCTCCGAATCTTTTCATATCTTTGCATCCTGAAAAATGCGCAACACTACTAAACTAAAAACACTCTTAATAAAATACACAGTATCCCTTGACAGATCGGACGATGAGGAATTCAAATTAATGCTTACGGACAAACAAACAAACGAATCGGAGGTATTCATGGGGAAATCATACAGCATGGTATTGAGCAAGGCATACAGCTATTTGTTGAAGGTATTGAAGGAAGATAAAACCTCATCCAAGAATAGTAACCATAAGACCCTTTAGGTTTGCAGCCGCAAATTTTTAGAGGTAATATTAGATGCCATTACTATTTCAGCATATAGCTAAGAAAACTCACAGCCGTGATAACGAATTATCACGGCATTATGAGTTAGTATCACTACTTCAGGTAACCT
>CAIMUP010000052.1 GCA_903844645.1 uncultured Bacteroidota bacterium | reverse complement strand
CCTCCTTTCCCTCCTTTTTGTGGCGATAAACCTCCCAGCCCAAGACTTCAAGGTCATCGAAGAAACCAAGGACTATATATTAAAGGTTGCGGATAGTGGTTATTATTATGCGCATGGCTTGCCGCCGAAGGATGATTTTGTTTTGGATACCACTAAGATTCATAAAGTAAATGGAGTCCTGAAATTGCCGCTGGATAATGGGAAGGAGGTGGTGTTTAGGGATACGGTTGATAGTTTGAATTACAATTATGCAGAATATAAGTTTAAAGGAATAAGCAAGAAGTTGGCATTTTATTTAATAACACAACATTCTACCTATTTGGGAACTGATTTAATTGTTCATGTGAACACGGGAAAGATAGATACTATGGTTTCAAGTCAAAGCAAACTAATATATTCTCCATCCTTTATTTACTATTGTAATTATTTATTGAGTTGGCAAAATCCTCCTGGAGGAATTATTATTATCAAAAACATTAAGACTCCAAAAAAGGAGATTAGTATTTCATTACCTGGTTATTATTTTGATGAAATAAAATGGAATGATGATAAGTCATTTGTTTGTTTGGGGATTTATTGGGATTATAAACCTCCTATAAAATATTACCTCATCCAAATCAAGCAATAAAAGCCAGGGCATGGAAAACGGGGAGGTTGAGATGGGAAATCTTAAACCCCTACTCTTAAACATTAAACTTCTTTTTCTTAGTTTCGCCGCCTAATTAATTTTAAGATGAAAAGACTTATTTTATTGATCTCTTTTATTGCTTTTGCGGCAGCGATGGATGCCCAAATTACATTCCCGGTGAATGGCGTGCATGATGACAATCATTTGTACGTTGCTTTTATTAATGCCAGGATTTTTGTGGATTATAAAACCACGATAGATAGTGGTATTTTGTTGATTCGTGATGGGAAGATCGAGGATGCAGGCAAGGGCATCAAGATTCCTGATGGATGCGTGGTGTATGATGTCCGCGGCAAAAATATTTATCCCTCTTTGATAGATATTTATTCTGATTTCGGAATGCCGGAAGTGAAGCGCGAAGGCGGCACGGGTCATCCTCAATTTTTATCCAATAAAAAGGGGGCATATTCTTGGAATCAAGCCATCAAACCAGAAATAAATGCGAAGGATTTATTTGCCAATGATGAGAAAAAAGCAGAAACCTTGCGGAAGTTAGGTTTTGGCTGCGTCATGTCCTTACAAAAGGACGGGATTGCCCGTGGTTCCTCGGTTTTAGTAACCTTAGGCGATGGCAAAGAACATGATTTATTTGTAAAAGATGTTGCTGCCGCGAATTATTCATTTGATAAAGGCAGTTCTACACAAGATTATCCGAGTTCTTTGATGGGTGTGATTGCCCTTTTACGTCAGACTTATTACGATGCACAATGGTACTCCAAAACCAATGGTGGCAAGGAATATAATCTCTCTCTCGATGCCTGGAATAAGCTGCAATCATTGCCGCAAATATTCGATGTTACGGATAAATTATCTGTGCTTCGAGCCGATAAGATTGCAAAAGAATTTGGGGCAACCTACATCATCAAAACCCGAGGCGATGAGTATCAGCGATTGGCTGAAATCAAGGATACCCATGATGCATTGATTGTCGGCTTAGGCTTTCCCCTCGCCTATGATGTTGATGATGTATATGACGCACTTCAAATTGATTTGGGCGACCTTAAACATTGGGAATTGGCACCTTCTAATCCGGGAATTTTAGACAAGGCAGGGATCAATTTTGCTCTCACGGCTTCGGATAATAAAGATAAAAACGATTTTATAAAGAATCTTCGGAAGGCAATAGAATACGGGCTTTCGGATACCTCTGCATTGAAAGCGTTGACAGTTACGCCTGCACAATTATTAAAGGTAGGCGATAAAATTGGTGCTCTGAAGAAAGGAATGTTGGCTAATTTTCTGATTACTTCCAAGAAAATTTTTGATAAAGATAATATCATCTACGATAATTATGTGAATGGCAAACGGTATGAGATTAATGATTTCGACCTGAAGGATATTCGCGGAAATTATACACTCAAAATCGGCAATCTTGCTCCTTTAAAATTAACGGTGAATGGTGAATTAACTGCGCCACAACTCACTATTGCCGAGGATTCAAGTATGGTGAAGGTAAATATAATTAGGACAGGGAATCTGTTCTCTCTTCAATACGATTCTAAGAAAGCCGACCACCGCGGCATGACCCGTTTGGATGGATATTTAGAGGATGCAAACGCAAATTCATGGAAAGGAACCGGGCAATTACCGAATGGCGATTGGGTTTCATGGAGTGCATTGTTGACCACTCCCTTTAAAGCCGACCCAAGGATTGATTCCCTGAAAATTAAGCCTGAATTGGGAGCTATTACTTATCCTTTAATGGCGTACGGATGGAAGGAGCAGCCAAAAAAAGAAAGGGTATTGTTTCGCAACGCTACTGTCTGGACAAATGAGAAAGAGGGCATCTTAAAAAATGCTGATATCTTGATTCAAGATGGTAAAATTGCGCAAATAGGTACCCATTTGGCAGCCGGAAATGCTACCACCATTGATGCGACAGGTAAGCATTTGTCCTCGGGCATTGTGGATGAACATTCTCATATAGCAATCTACGGAGATGTCAATGAAGGCACGCAGGCAGTAACCTCCGAGGTACGCATCGGCGATGTTGTTTATTCCGATGACATCAATATTTACAGGCAATTATCAGGCGGCGTTACGAGTTCACATCTTTTGCATGGCTCGGCAAATCCTATTGGCGGACAAACACAATTAATCAAGCTCCGCTGGGGTCTTTCTCCCGAACAAATGAAATATGCCGGCTGGGAAGGATTCATCAAGTTCGCGCTCGGAGAAAATGTCAAGCAATCGAACTGGGGCGACCGCAATACCGTACGTTTCCCGCAGTCCCGAATGGGTGTCGAGCAAGTTTATATGGATGCTTTCACCAGAGCTAAGGAATATGAATTATCCTGGACTTCTTACAACGGTTTAGGAAAAGATAAACAAGTGTTTGCCACAACTCCCCGCCGCGATATTGAACTCGATGCCTTGGTAGAAATAATGAATAAGAAGCGGTTTATCACTTGCCATTCCTATGTTCAAAGTGAAATAAATATGTTGATGCATGTCGCCGATTCATTTCATTTTAAGATAAATACTTTTACACATATTCTCGAAGGTTATAAAGTTGCTGACAAGATGAAAAAGCATGGCGTGGGTGGCTCTACATTCGCCGACTGGTGGGCATATAAGTACGAGGTCGAAGAAGCAATACCTTACAACGGTGCCATCATGAATAAGGAAGGAATTATAGTTGCCTACAACTCCGATGATCCTGAAATGGCTCGGCGATTGAATCAGGAAGCCGCCAAAGGAGTGAAGTATGGCAAGGTTTCAGAAGAAGAAGCGTTTAAATTCGTTACCCTCAATCCCGCAAAACTTCTACACATAGATGATAAGGTTGGCAGTATCAAAATTGGTAAAGATGCCGATCTTGTTTTATGGACCGATAACCCCCTTTCTATTTATGCCAAAGTGCAGCAGACTTATGTAGATGGCATCTGTTATTTCGATGCCGAGAAAGATGCACAAATGCGTGATGAAATCCGTAAAGAACGTGCCCGCATCATTCAAAAAATGATCGCAGCAAAAGCCAAAGGCGAACCAGTACAAAAGGGCGGCTCTCCACAAAAGAAAATTGCCCATTGTGAGGGGGTAGAGTAATCAGGAGATCTAAGTTTGCTGGGCAACTTATACCTTTATAACTCTACTGAAAGGTTTTTCTCCTTTCAGGAACCAGTACAGTATCACTTTTCGGGTGTTGTGGTCATAATACCTCTTGCCATTAGGATATGATTTCAGCAACAAAAGGCATCATCTTTAGTAAATATGGTATTTGCCAAGCAAAATGAGTTGCTTACTCAAGGTAATGTGTTGTTTGCTAAGGCAAGTAGGTATACTTGCTAAGGCAAGTAGGTATACTTGCTAAGGCAAGCAGGTATACTTGCTAAGGCAAAGAGCATAGTTGCTAAGGCAAAGAAGATAGTTGCTACGGTAAACAGCATAATTCCTTGAGTAAGCAGGTCATTACCGAAAGCCGCGATGCTTTTTTCTTTAAAAACAAGGGTTGGTGGAAGTGTGGAAAGGGGCGTGGATAGAGGGGATTGAAGCAAAGGAGGTGAAAATGGAGGAAAAAGAGGATTTTCTGGAAAAGGAGCCAAAGGAATGAAAATAAAAGCCAAAACCGCCCCTATCACTCCAAAATAACCGCAAAACTTTGAAAAGCCTCTTTTTTTGGACTCCGCCGTTTATGCTTTTGAGTACGCCATCTATCCGTAAGCGATGTCCGCCTATCCGTTCATTCAGCCGCCTATCCTTTAGCGAAGTCCGCCTATCCGTTAGCGTTCGCCATCTATCCGATAGCTTTCACCCTATATCCGTTAGCGATGTCCGCCTATCCGTTGATTCCGCCATATATCCTTTGATTCAAAACAATATCCGTTGAAGCTCACCCGAAACGCCTTTTTTCTAAGATTCTCCTTGAAGCTGGGTGACATAAGTTCTGAATGGGGGATTGTTATTCCTAATTGTTTTATTAATTTTGCCGCAATAAAAATATATATTTAAACTAATAAAATTAAAAGTATGAAAACAAAATCTATCAAAATCGTTACTGGAATTGCAATCGTTTGTCTTTCCTTCTTGCCTTTTATTTCAAAGGCTCAATTCAATAATGCTGCTATAACAGATATAGCTTCCGGTGCTTCAGCATCAGCAGTTACTAGAACTTCAAATGATGTTAAATTAGATGGCTTGGTGAACCTCCAGGTTTACGTTTGGGCTGATGGAGGATATGGAGGAATTGGCTGGGATGATGGAAATGGTAATACAGGTACAAATACACTCAACACAAATCATCTTGCATTGCCAACCGTTACCCTTGCAAAAAGTGGTGGAGCTATGTATGCTGTTGTTGTTTATGACAATCCAACCCATGGTCTTGTAATTGAATATTGGAAATGGAATTCTCCAAATTTTAATCACACATCTACAAATAACATTACAGGAACAGGGGACCCTTTAAATGAACTAAGCATTGATGGTGATGAAATCGGAAATTTTGTAATCGTTTGGGATGATGTTTCTACAAACGATATACAGGTGATTGTTGGCGGTCCTACCAATTTTTCTACACCACAATTATTTTGCACTTCTGTCTACAGGTCAATAAATACTACAACAAATTGTCTGTATCCTTCTGTTGCCATTTGGGATCATGTTAATTCCGGAGACAGTCAGCGAGTCTATGTGTCGTTTGTGAAACCTAATGGTAGCAGTGTGTACGATTCACTTTTTGTTACCTATTTTAAACTGGGAGATATTACAAATTATTGCACTTGCACCTATACATTGGATCAAAAATATGTCGCAGCATCAGGTTATGAATTTAATAATACCCATATTGCGAGCCCTAATTATGCTGCGGGTAGCGATGACTGGACTGTAGTAGCTGAAGAAACGGATAATAAAATCATCGGCTATACTCGGTATGGAGGAAACAATTATGGTCCGACCGATTATACCGTACAATATACTGTTGACCTTTCAGACCATAGCAATGTTTTACCTGTAGTAAGTTACGATAATAGTTATACCAATATTATTGTTGGTTGGACTACAGATTCACATTGTACATCCACAAACTTCTTCCGAAAAGAGCGAATTGCTGTTCAATGCGATTTATACGGTACTCCTACTTCCGCTCCACCAAATAAATACATGATAGTACCTAATATCAGAAATACCTCTACCTCTCAAAGTCAGTCTGCACTTTCTATTTCAGGGCGTTATGATTCTAATAACAAGATGCTTTATACCTGGTTTAATTCTAATACGAGTTATGTGGATATCTGGTATAAGTTAGTATCATCAGGGGCTTCTACTTTACGAAAAGCAAATGGGGAAGATGAGGAACAATTGATAAGCGGAATCTATCCGAATCCAAGCTGTGGAGAATTTTTTCTTAACCTATCTTCTATCGAGAATGAAAATATTACTATCGAAATTTACAATGCAATTGGTGAACGAATTTATTATAACATTTCTATTGCAAAAGGTAATAATTTTTCCAAAGAACTTTCTTTAAAGAATTATTCGGATGGTATTTACTTGGTAAAAGTAACAAGTATTACCAATAGCTTTAGTCAAAAAATAGTGCTTTCACGATAACCCTATAAACTTATAAAGATGAAAAAAACAGTTGTTATCTTGATGGTGCTTTATTATCTTTCAACATTTTTATGTTCAGCACAAAGTCATAAGTTATTCGGAATGACTCAAAGGGGTGGTACGAATGGTATTGGTACTATTTTTAAAATTAATGAGGATAGTTCAGGCTTTCAAGTAGTCTATTCTTTTGACAGTTTGACAGGTTATAGTCCTTTAGGAACTTTTATACAAGCAACCAACGGGAAACTATATGGTGTAACAGAATATGGAGGACTTTATAATAATGGGGTGCTGTTTAGTTTTGACCCTGTTACCTACAGCTATATAAATCTTCATAATTTCAATTACGATAGTATTGATGGTTATTATCCTTGGGCAGGTGTAATACAGGCAAGCAATGGTAGATTATATGGAACTTGTATTGCAGGAGGAACCTATGGCTTTGGTATTATTTTTTCGTATGATATTTCCCTGAATAATTATTCTATTTTGCATAATTTTAATACCCCTACCGGTTCCGACCCCAGTTATAGCGGACGGCTATTCCAAGGTATCAATGGCAAATTATATGGTATGACAGAGTTTGGAGGTATTACCAGCGAAGGTGAGATATTCAGCTTTGATATTACGAATAATACCTATGATACTTTGTTTAATTTTAATTCTTTCAATAACAATGGGTATAATCCAATCGGAGGCATTATCCAGGCAAACAATGGTAAATTGTATGGAATGACATCTATCGGTGGACAGGCTAATAGGGGAACACTTTTCAGTTATGACTTATCCGCAACTTCCTTTACCGATTTATATTATTTTGGTTACCAAAACATAACCAGTAGTCATTCATGGAGTACCCTATTACAGGCGAGCGATGGATTGTTATATGGAAATAACGGAGACGGACAAATTTATGGAGTGTTATTTAGTTTTAATCCTGATTCTAATATCTTAACCGCTCGACATTTTTATGATGGTAATAATGGAAGATCTCCAATAAATAACAGTTTAATTCAGGGAAGCGGAGGAATGATATATGGTATGACACATATAGGCGGCAACACAAATAGTGGTGTTATATTCAGTTTTGATCCGGTAACAAATATTTATTCTGTAATGCATCACTTTGATGGAATCAATGGCAAAAAGCCTGAAGGAGATTTGGTAGAGGTAAGTTTTACAACGAGTATTGATGAAAAAGTAAATGAAAATAAACAGTCGTCAATAAATATCTCGCCCAACCCCGCCTCCGCCATTCTAAACATTCACCACAGCACCTGCACCTCCCAAGAAACCTTGCTTATCACCGACCTTCTGGGTACTGAAGTTTATAAAGAAACCCTCACCGGCATTGATAATACCATCTCTATTTCCACCTGGAGCGCAGGCATTTATTTCTATGAAGTAAGAGGCGAGAAGGAAAGCATAAGAGGGAAGTTCGTAGTGCAGAAATAAATATAACCATAAAACAAAAGCGAAAGAAACGATACATACCGTATCGCTTTTTGAGTAAACGACCTGACAGGTACAACTAGTACCCTGAAGCCTAGCGCAGACCTCCCTGAATGAAAATATAAAGAGGCGACCGATTTGCATCACTCCCCATAATACCGTTAAATAATATTAAACCCTTAGCTTTATGTCAGTAAAATTATGTACTTTCGCCGCTCAAATAATTAGAGATTATGTCCATAAAGAAAGTATTTTATTGTAGTATATTGACGCTTGTTTTGATGGTGTCAGCGACCATTTCCGATGCCCAAACCGCCACCGTCAGAGGTTTTGTTTATGATAAAGAAACGGGGGAGGCGATTTTGTTTACCAATGTTATTTTGAAGGGGACGCCCTACGGCTCAACGACGAATTCGGAGGGATTGTATGATATTTCAAAAGTGCCTCCAGGCGATTATACGCTGATCGTTACTTGCTTGAGTTATGATTCATTAATCGTACAAATCAGCCTGAAGGCGGATGAAATATTGAATAAGAAATTGTACCTCTCCAAGGGTTCCGTGAACCTTAATACGTTCGTTGTTTCGGCGCATAATGAAGAAAAAAAAACCGTAACACAGGTAAGTATTACGAAGGTTACTCCTACTGAGTTAAAAATGGTTCCGGCAGTGGGCGGCGAACCTGATTTGGCACAATATCTTCAGATTATTCCGGGTGTTATTTCGACTGGAGACCAAGGCGGACAGCTTTATATCCGTGGCGGAACTCCGATTCAGAATTTGGTTTTATTGGATGGTATGAGCATCTTTAATCCGTTCCATTCTATAGGGTTATTCTCTGTCTTCGACCCCGATGTGGTGAAGAATTGCGATGTTTATACCGGAGGATTTAATGCTGAATATGGCGGAAGAATATCCTCGGTTATGGATATTTCTACCCGCGATGGTAACAAGAAATATTTGAGTGGAAAAATTGCTGCGAATCCTTTTACCTCTAAATTAATTTTGGAAGGACCCCTCTCGAAGTCCGAGAATGAAAACGAAGGGACTACTTCCTTCTTATTGTCGGCACGAACCTCCTATCTCGAACAAACCTCGAAAGTACTATACCGATCAGCCAAAAGCGATAGCTCTCGCCTTGCCGATACTGCTGGGTTACCTTATAACTTTCTTGATTTTTATGGCAAGATTTCTATGGCAAGTGCGAATGGCAGCAAGATAAATTTCTTTGGCTTTAACTTCGCTGATCAGGTGAATTTTCAGAATCTGTATAAGCTGAAATGGAACTCCACCGGCTTTGGGTCAAATTTCGTATTGGTGCCCTCCGGTTCTGATGTTATTATTGATGGAATCTTTGCATACAGTAATTACAATATTGCCATCAATGAGCCTGATGCCGAACCACGAACGAGCAACATTGGCAACTTTAACTTCGGCTTGAACTTTACCTATTACTTCAATAAAGATGTATTGAAATATGGCTTGGAAGTATCGGGTAAAAAGACCAATTTAGATTTCTACAATCCCATCAATTTAGAAGTAACGCAAGAGGGTAATTCAACAGAGTTTGCGGGCTTTATCAAATATAAGAAGATCTTGGGTAAGTTCATAGTGGAGCCAGGTTTCAGGCTTAACTTCTATGGTTCGTTAGGAGAGATTTCTCCAGAGCCTCGGCTTGGCATCAAGTATAATGTGGTTGACAAATTCAGATTGAAATTTTCCGGTGGTTATTACTCCCAAAACTTGGTCAGCACAACCTCCGAATTAGATGTTGTAAATCTTTTTTATGGCTTCCTGACCGGCACCGATAACTTGCAACAAAAGTTCTATGGTCAAGATGTTACCTCTCATCTTCAGACTGCTCGCCACGCTATTTTCGGTTTCGAGTGGGATTTGCCACATCATCTGGAATTAAACATAGAGGGTTATGTAAAAGATTTTACTCAAGTAGAAGAAATTAATCCTTACAAAATCTATCAGGATAACGGAGAGAATTTTGCGAAGGACGATCTCGATAAAAAAGATTTTATTCTTGAAAGTGGCACTGCTCGTGGGGTAGATTTCTTGTTGAAATATGAATACAAACGCCTCTATCTGTGGATGGTTTACGATTACGGTTACAACATTCGGAATGACGGCAAACAAAGCTATTCTCCTCTTTGGGATAGGTCGCACAGCGTGAATCTGGTAGGCTCATTCACCTTCGGAAAGAAGCTCGATTGGAGCATAGATGCACGATGGAATTACGGTTCTGGATTTCCTTTTACGCAATCGCAAGGTTTCTATGAACAGCTTACATTCGACCAAGGAATTAATACTGATTACACGAAAACAAATGGCAAACTCGGGGTTCAATATGCTGCTCTCGATGCCGGAAGATTGCCTTCCTTCAGCCGTTTTGATATTGCTGTAAAAAAGAAGTGGGAACTCTCGAAACGATCCACGCTGGAGGCTAACTTTAGTGCTATTAATGCGTTGGACACGCAGAATATATTTTACTATAACCGGATTATCAACCAACGAATTAATCAGTTGCCCTTCTTGCCCAGTGCTGGTTTGAGCCTCACTTTTTAAGTCGCTTACTTTATTAATAAAAGCGGGATTAATGGATATTAAATAAAGAAGTCCACAGGCGAAGTGGGGGATTCTTCAAAATTTGAAATATTCTGCTTTTATTCATTCCTTGGACAGAATTTTTGGAACGGACAGCTCGATAATACTGGAAGACAGGCTTCTGATGGCTTCTATTATTAAATTTATTACGGCGATAGACCCCGATATTAACGCCTTTGCCGACTACGGTTTCTTGAATTGATCGGGTAACGCTGATTTTTTTGCATTAAATGCAAAATCCCCGTTGATAATCGCGAAATCGTGTAGAAAATTTGCGTCCTTTTGCGGGATAAAACACGTGTTTTTGCCAACAAAAGGACGCAAATTGTCAGGCAAAGGACGCAATTTTTGAAAGGAAGGACGCAAATGGTTAAAGGAAGGACGCAAATGGTTAAGGGAAGGACGCAAATGGTCAGGGGAGTTACCCGAATAATGAATAATTTTCCTCTTATTCCAAAGACCTCTTGGATAAATGCAAAGGATGATTTAATGATGAATGAAACAAGGAAACTCACCCGAACATACTCCGTTTAGCTGCCGGCTTTCTTTGCCTTATACCCGTCCTTAATTAATAAGGTAACAATCTTCTCGCGATGATCTCCCTGGATAAGTATTTCGCCATCTTTGGTTGTTCCGCCGGTACCGCAAGCTGCTTTTAATTTCTTGGAAAGAGTATTCAAATCATCTTCTTTTCCAATAAAATTTTTGATGACTGTAACTGTTTTTCCGCCTCTGTGTTTCGATTCCAACCAAACTCTTAAATCTTGCTGGGCAGGAGGTAATGTAATTCCGGGATGAGGTTTATTTTGTTGGAAATTATAGTCGGGATTCGTGGAATAAACCACACCATCTTGTTTTTTATTCTTGTTATTCATCGGTATTTATTCTGTACTGAAATCCATTGAACGAAAGCGAAGATAATGATCTGTCATCACAATCGCAGCCATTGCCTCAACAATAGGCACAGCACGCGGAACAACGCAGGGATCATGGCGACCTTTGCCCATTAATTCAATCGTTTCGCCTTTATCATTCGCCGTCTGCTGCTTTTGCATAATGGTAGCGATGGGTTTGAATGCAACCTTGAAATAAATATCCTCACCATTCGTAATTCCGCCCTGAATACCGCCGGAATGATTGGTGATTGTAGTAATCTTATTATCCTTATTAATGAATACATCATTATGCTCGGAACCTTTCATCAAAACGCTATCGAAACCGGAACCATACGCAAAGCCTTTGGCAGCATTAATGCTCATCATTGCTTTAGAGAGATCGGCTTGTATCTTATCGAAGACAGGTTCTCCCCAACCGGCAGGCACTCCTTTAATAATGCAGGTAATTACGCCCCCAATTGTATCGCCATCCTTCTTAATTTCTTTGATACGATCAATCATCTTCTCGGCAATTGCTACATCGGGGCAACGAACAATATTGTTCTCTGCTTCTAGCAGATTTAAGTCGCGATAATCGGTATTTAATGCAATATCTCCTACTTGAGAAACGTAGGCAGTGATGGTAATTTGCAACGGATTCAGAATCATCTTGGCAATAGCACCCGCAAAAACACGAGAAGCGGTCTCTCTTGCTGAAGCTCTTCCACCACCACGATGATCGCGATGCGGATACTTAACAGAATAAGTATAATCGGCATGAGAAGGACGAAAAGTATCCTTCAAATGGTCGTAATCGGAGGGTTTATCATCCTTATTCTGAATTAAAACAGTAATCGGTGCACCGGTAGCTTTCTGATTATAAACGCCAGAGATAATTTCAAAGACATCATCTTCCTTTCTTTGCGAAGTAATGGCAGATTGTCCGGGTTTGCGGCGATTAAGTTCATGCTGAATGAAATCTTCATCAATAAAAAGCCCCGAAGGAACGCCGTCAATCACCACGCCGATGCTCTTTCCGTGCGATTCCCCGAAAGTAATTATCTTAAATAAAACACCAAATGTATTGCCTGCCATGATGGTTGCAAAATAAGTAAAATGAAGAGAAGAAAAATCGTTACGCCATACACAATTCTATCACCGTTACCTCTGGCATGATGCCTACTCTGCCCGGATAACCTAAGAATCCTGCGCCTCGGTTCACATAAATATATTGCGAACCGCGTTGATACAACCCTGCCCATTCTTTATAAACGTATTGAACGGGACTCCATTTGAATCCGGGAATTTCTATGCCGAATTGCATGCCATGAGTGTGTCCGGAGAGGGTTAAATCTACGTTTTTATAGTCCTTTGTAACCTGCGAATGCCAGTGTGAGGGATCATGCGAAAGTAAAATGCGGAATGGCACGGAAGCCATGCTGTCAGTGGCTTTATTCATGTCGCCATACTTCGGAAACCTGCCTACGGAACTCCAATTCTCGATGCCGATGATGCCTATTTTATCTGTCCCTTTTTCTAAGATAACGTGTTCGTTTAATAATAGTCGCCAACCGAGGTCTTTATGGGTTTGTTTGAGGGCATTCAGGTTGGATATTTTGGCTTCCGTGGTGTCCCATTTCATGTAATCGCCGTAATCGTGATTGCCTAATATGGAAAACACGCCAAGCGGTGCGGTTAGCTGGTTTAAGATGCTTTTAAACTCGTTCGTTTCGCTGTTTTTATCATTCACCAGGTCGCCGGTGAAGAAGATGATGTCGGCATTTTGTTTCATTACCAGTGTTACTAAATCTTGCATGGGATGGGTGGTGAGGAAACTGCCGCAATGGATGTCGGAAATGTGCACAATCTTCAAGCCTGTGAAGGATTCGGGGAGCTTGGCGAATGTTAATTTTTCTTTCATTACTTGGAACCGATAGGGTCCGCGTATCATGCCGTATAGCAGGCTTGCTAAGGGTATGGCGGCGACTATTAATCCGAGTTTTGAGATAAATTCCAAGCGCGATATGCCTGAATTGGGGGCGGCGGGGATGATTTCGGGGGCGGGTGTGGGTTTATTAAATAATGAAAAGAGGGTTCTTATTAATCGTATGAGGTCATCAATTAATAAGAATAAGACGACGATAATTTTGGCGATGTAAGTGAGCAAAACAAAGGCTATTCCGTAGGTCGCGAAGCCTCGATTCCAGAGATGAAAGTCGTAAAACGAATTCACGATGAGCAGCCCTAATGAAAACACGGTCATGCTCCAATAAAGTCCGTAAATAACGGCTTTGGGTATGGGAGAAAGGTCTGCGGAAACGATTTTTATCGCCTGAAAAACGTAAAAATCTATTAAAAAAAGAACTGCGAAAATGATAATTTTGGTTAGCGACATCGGTTATTTATGAATTTGGTGTTTATTTTTAGGACGAATAGCTCGATGAAATATTGCAAGCGGGGCAAAAGTAGCTTTTCGGGATTCATCCCTGCCATTAACTATTGCTAACGGGAGCGATGCTTTTTATTCCATTCCGAAGACAGAAAATGGGTATCGTGAACTCAAGAAAAACTGTCGTGAACCCGACAAAAACTGTAGTGAACTCGACAAAAACTGTAGTGATCCTGACAAAAACTGTAGTGATTCCAACTCGTTTACTTGTGCTCGAAACTCGTTTTCGGGGGATGGAATTTTCCTTGCAGGATAAAATCCGAGGATCGCCTCCGGAAAGGGTCGTTTCCGGCATAAAATTGGACATTAACAAGAAATTGTTGAAAAACATCAAAGAAGTATTGTTATTATGTGAAATATTTTTTGTAATTTTGTAACCTGAAATATTAGACATACTTCCATTGAGAAAGATAATCCGCGCATTCCTTATTATAGTACCAATTTTCTTCTTCGCTATCCGCGGAATCGGGCAGCCGCAAGGACAATGGACGTGGATGAACGGCAGCAGCACAGCGAATTCGGCAGGCGTTTTTGGAACTCTCGGCGTTTTTGCAGCCGGAAACCAGCCTCCCGCCTTTTATGAAGCCTGCCAATGGACCGATTTGAACGGGAATTTTTGGATGTATGGCGGATGCAATTTAAGTTTGATAGATTACGGCGACCTTTGGGAATATAAGCCCGCGATTAACCAATGGGCATGGATCATGGGACCCGGAACGCCCAGCCAACCCGCGGTTTATGGAACCCTTGGCGTGCCATCGCCGACCAATTACCCGGGATCACGGTCATGGTGCGTTACAACCTGGACGGATAACACAGGCGATTTGTGGATGTTCGGGGGATGCACCGGCTCTACGCTGAATCATTTTAACGATCTCTGGAGATACCATATCGCCACGAACGAATGGACCTGGATGAGCGGTTCCAATTCCTTCAACGCTACCGGAATATACGGAACGCAGGGAATTCCTGCCCCCGCCAATGTCCCCGGATCTCGTCGCGAGACCAACGCCTCCTGGACTGATGCAACAAACAACCTTTGGATGTTCGGAGGGATAGACGATGTTACCGGAACATTAAGCGATATGTGGAAATATAATATCGCCAGTAACGAATGGACCTGGATGAGCGGACCCAGCACCGCAAACGGTTTAGGAAACTGGGGAACTATCGGCGTTCCGAGCGCAACGAATATCCCTTGCGGCAGAAGAGTTTATACCAAATGGAAAGACCCGAACGGAGATATGTGGCTCTTTGGAGGAAATGACAATTCTAATTCCTATAACGATGTATGGAGGTATAATCCCGGCACAAATAATTGGACTTGGATGAGCGGCACGAGCAATCCTGCCGATGGCGGTTCATCAGGCTTAATGTGTATGCAAGGAGTGAACTATATTCCGGCATCGCGGTATGAAAGCAGGGCATGTTGGGTACGAGGCTGCCAAACAAAACCTGATTTCCTGATGTATGGTGGCGGCGACCCGTTAGTAGGACCTTCCACCTTTGGCGATTTATGGAATTACGATGTCGTAACCAATTCCTGGGCATGGATTCAAGGGACATTATCTACCAATGTTTCTCCGAATTATGGAGCAATTACGGTTTCTGCGGCAACCAATTCTCCAGGCGGTAGAATGGGAGCATTAAGCTGGGAAGATCAGGCAGGAAATTTGTGGATTTTTGGCGGAGCCTTGCAATGGGCATCGGGCGTTATTGCAAATGATATTTGGAGATTTGTAGTAGATACCACCTGTCCGATATTACTTACGCCGGCTAATGCAGCTTTTACCGTTTCCGCGGATACAGGATGCGTTCCTTTTAATGTTTCTTTTACGAATAATAGCAGTAATGCCACTTCTTACCTCTGGAATTTCGGAGATGGGAACACCAGTGCCGCCACTAATCCATCACATGTTTATAACACTCCCGGAATTGATACCGTAGTGCTAATAGCCTTCGCAAATGGAGCCTGTGTTACGAATGATACCATTACATCCATCATTGTTGTCTTTGCTCCTGCGGCAGTTAATCTCGGGCCGGATACTTCTCTTTGTTCTGGATTAAGTAAAACCCTTAATGCAGGAAATCCCGGGGCTACTTATCTTTGGTCCACAGGAGAAACCACACAAATCATTCACGTAACTACCACGGGCAACTATTGGGTTCATGTAGCTGCTCCTCCTTGCGGCGTAGCGGCGGATACTATTTTGATAACCTTTATCCCTGCCCCTGCCGTTGCTCTTGGTAATGATACTTCCTTATGCGTGGGGCTTCCAATTACCCTTGATGCAGGTAATCCCGGTTTAACCTTTCATTGGTCAACGAATGCAAATACAGAAACCATTACCCCTACCCTTACCGGCAATTATTCTGTAAGTGTTACCAATACCAATGGTTGCACGGGCATTGATACTATTGACATTACCTTCATCGCTTACCCTTTGGTGAATCTTGGGAATGATACCTCCATTTGCATCGGTAATAGTTTAACAATTAATGCCGCTAACGCTGGGATGAATTACCTTTGGTCAACGGGAGAAACCACCCAAACCATCGCTGTGAATGCCGCAGGGAATTACTCGGTTACCGTTACCACCACTATTGGTAATTGTTCGGATGTGGATACCCTTACGGTCGGTATTAATCCTTTGCCCATCGTTAATTTAGGGAATGATACCACTGCCTGTTATGGGCAACCGATCACTATTAATGCCGGGAATATCGGTGCTACATATCTTTGGAATACGAATACCAACTCCCAAACGATCAGCCCTAACAATACCGGCAATTACGCTGTAACCGTAACCGATATTCACGGTTGCAAAAATGCCGATACGGTTCTGGTTACATTTGTTCCTTATCCGAATCTTAGCTTGGGCAACGACCGCACCCTTTGCAGCAACGAAGTCATTCTTTTATTCGGCGGAAGCCCCGCTACCTCTTATCTGTGGCAAGACGGCTCCACTAATTCCACTTTTTTAATTACTACCGGAGGAACTTATTGGGTGAGGGCATCCAACCAATTCTGCCCCGTATCAGATACCATAACCATTACCACGGTGATTGCCCCGACAGTGAATATCGGTCCCGACATTAAGATTTGTTTTGGGCAGGATACCGCCCTCACAGCGAATAATCCAGGACTTTCAATACTATGGAGCACTGGCGAAACAACCCCTACAATCCGCGTAATAAGTTCGGGAGATTACTGGGTGAAAGTAACGCGGAGCGGTTGTAGCGGATACGATACCGCGAATGTAAACATAGATAAACAATTAATCCTGAATCTCGGCTTAGACACGTTCCTTTGTCCGGGAGACCAAATGATGATTACCCCGGGCAATGAATTCATTAATTATTCCTGGTTGCCGGACGGGCAAATCGGCTCCAAAATTATCATTGACCAACCGGGTACCTATGTCGTTACCGTTACCGATTCCAATGGATGCAAGGCAAGCGGCTCGCGATTGGTGCAAGAATTTTGCCCCTCCGAGCTATACGTTCCCAATGCTTTTACCCCGAATGGAAACCACATGAACGACCTATTTATGGCTTACGGAGAACGCATTATTTACTTCCACATGTACGTTTTCGATCGTTGGGGGGAGCTGCTGTATGAGGCAAACGACATCACCCTAGGGTGGGACGGGACCTACATGGGGAATATATGCCAGCAAGGAACCTACATCTACCGGATTGATTATAAACTCTACGATATGACGGAACTGAAAGCCCATACCATTTACGGCAATGTTAACCTTATTCGATAAAATGTTTATCTTATTAAACAATGAAATTAAACAATAATAATAGAAGTTTAGAAAATTTTGGGGGCATCCAAATTCTTTTTGGGGACATCCAAAATCTTTTTTGGGGCATCCAAAAACTTTTTGGAGGCATCCAAATTCTTTTTGGAGGCATCCAAATTCTTTTTGGGGGCATCCAAAATTCCTTAGGCAGCAACCCCCTGAATTAATAATATGAAATTACTAAAACCAATAGCATCCCTCCTGAAAATAACGGTTATTTTATTAATAATCCTGTTTTCATCGAATGAAAAAACGTATGCCACCCATGCCATGGGCGCCGATATTACCTACAAATGCCTCGGCGGGAATACCTACGAATTCACCTATTCGTTTTATTACGACTGCTCCAGCGTCTATCCGATGCCCCAAACCCTACCAATCTGTTATTATTCGACCTCCTGCGGCATCGCTGTAGATTCGTTCGACATCGCGATGGATCAATCGCTGTCGGGCTATGAAGTAACGCCGATTTGCCCCAACCTCGCTTCCACCTGCGTCAATCCAAACTCCACCTATCCAGGTGTAAAACAATACGTTTACAGAGGTTCCGTAACCCTCCCCCAGCAATGCAGCGACTGGATTTTTGCTCACGCGATGAATGCGCGGAATGGAAATATTAATACCATCAACGGTGCCGGCAATGCCCCATTAACGGTGTTCGCTTTGCTGAATAATGTGATTGCTCCAGGGAATAATTCATCCTACTTTTCGAGCCTCCCCGTGCCCTATATCTGCGATGGACAAACCTATTGTTATAATAATGGAGCGATAGACCCGGATGGCGATTCGTTGGTGTATTCACTGATGACACCGCTTACTGGACAATCGGCATATCCCTTCAGCTCGGTAGTGAATTATTCGAGCACTAATTTCGATGCCTACAACCCGATTTCTTCCAGCCCATCGTCCACCTTTGATATTCAGAACGGAACATTTTGCGTAACGCCATCAGCCCTCGATGTCGGGGTTATGGCAATTTTGGTTAAGGAATACCGCAACGGAGTATTGATTGGAGAAGTAGAACGCGATATTCAAATCAATGTCATCAGTTGCGTAAATAATATCCCCACCATCACCGGCATTAACGGCAGCCCCACGAAATACGACGATACGATTTGTGTGCAAGTACCCTACACGTTTCAAGTTTTCAGTAATGATCTTGATGCCAGCCAAATCGTTACCATGACTTGGAATGGAAGCATCGCAGGAGCTACCTTTGTCATCACCGGAAGCCCCCATCCTACCGGCACATTCTCTTGGACACCACCGTCATCGGCAGCGAATACCGTGAATTTCTGTTTTACAGTTACCGTTCGCGATAATGCCTGCCCTTACGAAGGAATTCAGACCAGAGCGTATTGTTTGCGAGTTGTAGGAGCGAGAGGCGGATTTACCCACACCAATCTGTGTAATACCGTGGTTTCCTTTGCCGATACCTCGTTCGTTCCTTCAGGGAATATTACAAGTTGGAGCTGGTCTTTTGGCGATGCTCCATCTGGCATTAATAATACCTCCGTCCTTCAAAACCCAACACATACGTTTACCACTACCGGAACTTATACCGTTCGCTTAATAACAACCAGTAGCTGGGGCTGCAACGATACCACCTACGAGCAAGTGGATGTGATAGTAGTTCCCTATAATGTCGTTCATCTTGGCAATGACACCACTGTTTGCGGAAGCAGTGGTTTCACGCTGGATGCAGGTGTTGCAGGGGCTAATTACACCTGGTCGAATGGAGCAACCACACAAACAATTCCGGTTACTACTTCCGGAACGTATTGGGTGAGAGTTCAGCAAGGTCCTTGCGTGGATGCAGATACTATTGTTATTTCCTTTTTCCCGATTCCGGTTATTAATTTAGGACCTGATACCAACCTTTGTATTGGAATGCCCATTACTTTGAATGCAGGAAATCCCGGATTAGCATTTGCATGGAGTAATGGTGCTACCACACAAACCATTTCGCCTACCACCACCGGGAATTATATTGTATCGGTTACCGATGCCCACAATTGCATCAACACAGATGCTATTCTCATTGATTTCGTCCCCTACCCTATTGCTAATATCGGTAATGATACCTTCCTTTGTGCCGGACAGAGCATTATACTGGATGCTGCCAATGCCGGAGCTTCTTATCAATGGTCAACAGGGGCAAATACACAAACCATCAGTGTAAATTCTGCCGGAAATTATTCTGTTACTGTTACCAATTCGGGAATCTGTACCGACCGCGATACAGTGAATATTATTATTATTCCTTTGCCTATCGTGAACCTCGGCAATGATACATCGTTATGTGCAGGGCAACCTATTTTGCTGGATGCGGGTAATCCCGGATTGACCTTTACATGGTCTAACAATACACATTTGGAGACTTTGAATCCTACTACTACCAACAACTATTCTGTTACCGTTACCGATGCTCATCATTGTACGGCTACTGATGGAATTCAAGTTACGTTTGTCCCCTACCCCGTTGTTAATTTAGGTCGGGATACTCCCCTTTGTGCAGGTAATGTAATTATCCTTAATGCTACCAACCCCGGAATGGTTTATTCATGGTCCACTGGCGAAACTTCGCAGACTATTTCTGTGAATACCGCAGGAACATGGTCGGTTACGGTATCTAACCAAATGTGCAACGATACCGATACCCTGGTAACGACCATCGTACCTTTGCCCATCGTTAATTTGGGTAATGATACCACCCTTTGCCAAGGGAATCCGGTTTGGTTGGATGCAGGGAATCCAGGAGATACCTACCTATGGTCGAATGCAGCCCAAACTCAAATAATTTACCCTACCGCTACCCACGATTATTCCGTCATCGTTACCAATTGGAATCAATGTAAGGGCTACGATACGGCACACATCACCTTTATTCCATACCCCGTAGTGAACCTCGGTCGGGACAGAAACATTTGCAGCAACGAAGTAATTCTATTATACGGCGGCAGCCCCGAAACCTCCTACCAATGGTCGGATGGCTCCACAAATTCCACTTTTCTGGCAACAACGGGTGGCACTTATTGGGTGGTAACGACCAACCAAATGTGCGTAACGAAGGATACTGTTTTATTAACTCTGGTTATTGCGCCAACGGTAGATCTCGGTCCTGATATTAAGATTTGTTATGGACAAGATACCGCTTTGGATGCCCACAACGAAGGCTTGTCATACCTCTGGAATACAGGAGCGGTTACCGAAAATATCCGAATCTATAATTCAGGAGATTACTGGTGCAAAGTAACGAGAAACGGATGCAGCACCTACGACACAGCCAATGTTTTGATAGACGATAAAATCAATGTCAACCTCGGACTCGACACCTTTATATGCCCTGGCGACGAGATGATGTTAACTCCCGATAAAAAATACAAGGAATACGCCTGGTTACCCGACGGACAGGCTTCCGCATCCATCATTATTACCCAACCAGGCACCTATATTGTTACCATCAAAGATGCAGCAAACTGCTATGGCAGCGGCTTTCGGTATGTTGGAGAATTCTGCCCCTCCAACCTCTATGTCCCCAGTGCCTTCACCCCGGGAGGCGACAAAATAAATCCCCTTTTCCTCGCTTATGGCGAACGAGTCTTGAGTTTTCATATCACCATATTCGACCGATGGGGCGAAACCATTTTTGAATCCAACGACATTAGCCAAGGATGGGACGGCACCTACCTCGATACGGTTTGCCCGCAAGGAACTTATATCTATCGGATAGATTATAAACTCTACGACGTTACAGAATTAAAAATGCACACCCTTTACGGGAATGTAACGCTGATTCGATAAGCAAAACTCCTTTCCAAACAACTATTTTTACAGAAAAAAACGATGCCCTCGAAGCAGCGTTTCTACCCTCGTTTTCAAATAGGGTGATTTACAGCGTATAATGCGGATATTACGTCTAAGAGTTTGGAGTTTTATATCAACCTTTTGGAGACATATATCAACTATTTGGAGACGTTTCACGATTATTTAGAGTTTTGGATCAAAACTTTGGAGACAAAAATCAGCCCTTTGGAGACATTTATCAAAGATTTGGAGACGCGGTTGAATTATTGAAAAGAAAGGTTGATTCAAAACTCCAAACTTTTAAGATGAAACTCCAAATCTCCGATTCCGAACTCCATATTTCCAACCCAAATCTCCAAATCGTCGTTTGATAACTCCCTATTTCCGATTGATAGCTCCAAAATAAGGCATTGTTTTTCCATAAAATAAATCCCCCTCTCCACGTCGTTTTCCCTCACCTGGAGTTGATTTATCGGAATACCGAATATCGGTCTAATAAATACCATTGAATGTTGAATGTCGGGCAAGTATTCCATTTACCACACCTTGTTTTCACCGATTACCCCTCTCGAATTCCTCGAAACCGACCATTAAAGTTTTGTTAAAGATAAATAAATGATGAGGACGACCGTTGTACCTATTTTTATGGAATTTCATTGCCGAATGAATCATTAATTTTGTGAACTTAAATAATCTTAAATAAATATCATGAACAAACTACTTATTATTGCAGCCATCGTGCTGCTGAATATCGCCGCAATGGCAGGTATTCCGAACAAACCGGTTACTACAAAAGTAAATTCGGTAACCGTTTATACCACCGGAGCCTTGATTAATGCCACCGGGAATGTGGCTGTTGAGACAGGGCAAACAAACCTGATTATTTCAGGCGTTTCGCCAAGTATTGACACGAAGCATATCCACGTTTCGGCAAACGATGAGGTAAAAATCGTATCGGTAACGCATGAGATTAATTTCTTAAACAAGCCAGTCGAAAACCCCGTCATCAAAGGGCTTCAGGATAGTGTGAAATTTATTAACGAAGAAGTTTCCATTACGAATAGTAGCATCACATCGCTTGCCGATGAAAGGGCTATGATTGTAAAAAACTCCAGCATCGGCGGGGCTAATTCCGGTGTGAATGTGAACGACCTACCGAAGGTCTTGGATTTTATGCAAACCAACTTGGCAGAGATCAGTAAAAAGTCTTTGGCATTGGAAAAGAAAAGAGATAAGTTGAATGAAAACCTAACAAGGATTTACAATCAATTAGAAGAACTCAACGCCAAGGAAAATAACAACAACCAAGAGATATTAATCACCGTATCCGCACCGAATAGAATGACCGTAAACCTTGATATTTCATACCTCGTAGCCAATGCCGGCTGGGCTCCGAGTTATGATTTGAAAGTAAAGGATATTAGCAAGCCGATAGACCTTATTTACAAGGCAAAAGTGTTTAATAATACCGGCATTGATTGGGATAATGTGAGGCTTACATTATCTACCTCCGACCCGAATAAAACTGCCGAGAAACCGAAGCTCACAGCCTGGACTTTGAACCACGATGTATCCATCCAAACGGCAAATGAAAACAATATGCAAGGGCTTACCAACAACTGGAATGGCAATGTAAACGGCAATGCTTCTGCTCAAGCCTATACTTATAATTATTCCGTGCCGATGGAGAAGAAAGCAATGGATATTAATGGCAAAAAAGGTAAAGATAAAAACGTGGTTATGATGAGCTATTCCGAAATTTCTGTGAGCGAATTAAGCGTTGATTTCGAGATTAAGGAAAACTACTCCATTCCCAGTGATAGCAAGCCTTACACGGTGGATGTTACGAAGTATTCCTTGCCTGCCTCGTACCATTATTTCGCCATCCCGAAGATGGATAAAGATGCCTTCCTCGTGGCGCGGGTTACGGGTTGGGAAGACCTCAATCTTGCCGATGGTACAGCCAATGTTTTCTATGGCGATAACTACATCGGCGAGAGCGACATCAATACCCGCCAATCAGGGGATACTTTGGATTTATCGCTCGGCAGAGACAAGAAAATTTTGGTGCAACGCATCAAAAAACAAGACTATGGTTCCAAGTCATTCACGGGTAGCAATCGGATCGAAAGTTTTATGTACGAAATCACCGTAAAAAACAATAATAAGGACACCATTAATATCGAATTACAAGACCAATTGCCAGTGTCGCAAGAGAGCGACATCACGATAGATGCCACAGAAATCTCCCATGCCGATAAAGACGATTTAAGCGGTAAACTTTGTTGGAAATTGAGGTTGAATCCCGGCGAAATCAAGAAGTTTCCCTTGGCTTTTTCCGTGAAATACCCAAAGAGCAAACCGGTTATCATTAGAAAAAATCGGACTATTGCCTGCCCCAGATTTTAAATGGGTAAATTTAATTAAAAACAGCTTTCAGACGACTTTTCAGACACCTCTGGAAACTTTTCAGACACCTCTGGAAACTTTTTAGACGCCTCTGAAAACTTTTCAGACACCTCTGGAAACTTTTTAGACGCCTCTGAAAACTTTTTAGACGCCTCTGAAAACTTTTTAGACACCTCTGAAAACTTTTTAGACGCGTCTGAAAACTTTTTAGACACCTCTGAAAACTTTTTAGACACCTCTGAAAACTTTTTAGACACCTCTGGAAAGTCGTTAGGACAGACTAAAATCCAACCAGCAAGGGGAACTATAAGGAAAACAAAAGGGGAAGCCAATATGACCTCCCCTTTTTATTTAATAAAAGAGCGTTCTTTTCTTTAATTATTCGCTACCCTCTTTGAATTTGCCGCCCTTATCGAAGGCTACCGTTACTTCTTCATTATCCTTGTTTTTACAGTGAATTTCGTAGCTGATTACCTTCTTTTCATCGGTAATTTTATACGATTCTTTCATCCTGAACCCTTTGTGGTTCTTCTTGATATAAGTCGCAATCGAGGGAGGCAACGTGGCAATCGCGACTGCTTCTTTCTTACCAACGACTTCGCCTTTTTCGTTGTACGAAACAGAATACTTCGCCTTATTCACCAAGAATTCGGCGGTATAAACCTCCTCTTTCAACGTCCATTCGGCATCCGTAACCTTGGCATAAGCCTTCTTAAATTTCTTTGTAATCGGTTCAGGGAGGTCATTCTCACTCACCGTTTGGGCATGGACGAACGCAGCCGCCACGCATAAAATCATCATCAACAGAATTCTTTTCATAGTATTATTATTTATTTTATTCGGGGGCAAATTTATATAATTTTCCAATATAATAACAAAGGGTTTACATGGATTGTTTCAGATCTTGGATTTTTGGGGATGGAGGGCAAAGATTTTAGTCATGATTTTATCGGTAGCCCCTTCGTTTTGCTTGACATAATTTTCGCTGATTAAGGCAAGGTCTTTTCGTTTCATTTCATTGGCATATAATTCCATAATTACACTGTTGAATTCATCGGGAGAAACGGAAATTCCGCATCCCAACCTGACCAACTCCTTAGCTTCATTAAACCTATTAAAATTAGGACCGAATATAACCGGCATCCCGAAGGTAGCAGCCTCCAATATATTATGAATACCCTTACCAAAGCCCCCGCCAACGTAGGCAATCGAACCATATCTATAGAGTTGGGCGAGCATTCCGATACTATCAATAATTAGGACTTGGGCGTCCTTAATTGTATCTTTATTTACAAGTGAATATCTCACGGTATTCTTCGGAAAAGAGTTTATTATTTCCTGCAATTCCACTTCATTAATTTCATGCGGCGCAATGATGAACTTGATGTTCGTGTCATTGATTCCTTTGAGGAAAGAAGCGATGATTTCAATATCTGTTTTATAGGTGCTTCCGGCAACAATTACGAAGGAATCATTGCAGAAAGAATCGAGATATGGAATATCCTTGGCAGCCTCCGCAATCGCCGCCACACGGTCGAAACGAGTATCACCGCTAACTATGTTATTCGTTAATCCGATAGAAAAAAGCAATGCGTTAGACTCCTCATTCTGCACAAAGAACCAGGAAATTTTATGTAGTATCTTGTGATAGAAACTGCCGTACCATTTAAAGAATAGCTGCTCCTTCCGAAAGATAGCGGAAACCAAATAAAGTGGGATATTATGCGCTTCCAATTGATTGATATAGTGCATCCAAAATTCATATTTAACGAAGATGACAAAGCTTGGCTTCACCATTGATATAAAGGCTTTGGCGTTCCTCGGGGTATCTGCCGGAAGATAGAAAACATAGTCGGCTTCCTTATAATTTTTTCTTATTTCGTACCCCGATGGCGAGAAGAATGTCAAGACAATTTTATGATTCGGGTACGCTATCTTCAATCGTTCGATGATGGGTCTGCCTTGCTCGAACTCGCCTAACGATGAGCAATGAATCCAGATCCTTTCCTCGCCATTCTTCAACGAAATACGGATATGCTTTATTAAATTTTTCCTGCCATTAATCCATAGCTTTGCCTTAGGATTAAAAGGCGATGCCAAGGCTATCAACAGATAATAAAGCCGTGTAAAAAGATTATAAAGTAGCATCAATAAATACCAATTTTCTTAATAATAATAGTACGCATTCGGTGCTCTGCTATACAGCGGCAGCGACCATCCGAGGGTGATGCCGTACAAAATATCTATCCGCGTTTTTGTTTCCTTCAGCATGGTATCAAAGTTGAGGGGGCGGCGATTTTTCGTGGCGGCTTCGGTGAATTCAGCATTGATATAAAAATTTATCAGGTGCTTATTACTTAAATGCAGATAGCCAAAGGTCTGGGAAATAGCGGGTCCGTTGGTCAGGCGGTCGTAGCCCTTGGAATAATCCCCGTCTATCTCCGGCACATTCTTACTGATGTCGGAAATATAGATTTGATGTTGCAGAAAACCAATGCCTCCCAAAAGAAATAAACCCGAGTTCGCATTCGGACCGAGGATGTGATACAGCTTCCCGAAGTTGAGCATAATATTCAGTCCGCGTTCATACAAAACCACATTGGCAAACTGACCGTTACTGCCGAGGATATTGCCTTCGGGAGTGAGTAGGTTGCTCATGATTCCATGCTCTATCGGGGCACCGCCGAAGAGGTACGATCCTTGGATTCCAAACAAAAAATTGATATGTGTTTTATACAGATACCCGATGCCGACATTGGAATTCCAACCGAAGCGATTCGCCATATCGCCGCCCGGAAATTGGGCAGTGTAATGCACCGATACAATGGACATATCTATTGCCGAATCCTTGATGTTAGCCTGTGCGAGGAGTATATTATTAAAACAAAAGAAGATGCCGAGGGAGAGGAGCAGCGTGGTAGTTTTAAGATTCATTATCGTGATTCATTTATAATTAATTAGAAGCAAGAACGGCTCGGTGGGGATATTGTTTTATGGGATTACTTTCTATAATTTGATTGCCCAAAATTAGGTAAACGCGAGGTAATATTGATGTTTATGGGAAGACAAATTGGGAATATGCAAGTTTTTTGTTGTGGGATTAACTTAATGTTTTGTATATTTGCAGCCCCTAATCAAATAAAGGGTCGCGTGGCCGAGCGGTTAGGCAGAGGTCTGCAAAACCTCGTACAGCAGTTCAAATCTGCTCGCGACCTCCGAGAGAAACCGCTTCGATATTATCGGAGCGGTTTTCTTTTTGTTAGTAATGATGATTTAAAGCTTTACGAACTTGCCATGAAGGCTTGTAGGGAATTGTAAGCCCGACCCTCTTACTTCATAGAAGTAAATGCCTGCGCTCCAGGTGGAGATAGAGATGGTATTATCAATGCCGGTGAGGGTTTCTTTATAAACTTCAGTACCCAGAAGGTCGGTGATAAGCAAGGTTTCTGGGGAGGTGCTGGTGCTGT
>CAIMUP010000051.1 GCA_903844645.1 uncultured Bacteroidota bacterium | reverse complement strand
CTTAAACGCTATTAGAAACAAAATCATTCATCGAATCTTTGCTTGTGTCAGAGACAACAGACCGTATCAAAAAATATATTCAAATAAATTTGTTTAATCCATAGAAATCTGAAAGGAGAAAAACCTTTCAGGATACATCGTAGTAATTTCTTTCATCGTTTTATGATTGCGACCTTTTGGGAGCAACAATAAAACGAGGATGAAGGCACTAATCCTTCAAAGGGCTGCCAGCTTCTTTAGCGACGTGGTTATAGACCATCTTATCCATAAAGGTAGGAAAAAATTTGTTTAAGAAGACCATTAATTTGCCTTGCTTGGTCAGGATTAAATCTCGCCTTCGCTGGATAACGGCACTCAGGATTTCGGTAGCGACCTGTTCGGCAGTCATTAATTTTGTTTCCTCTAACGGGCTTTCGCCTTGGGGCATTCCGTCCTTCATCAAAGCGGCATTCCGAATGTTGGAGGCGGTATATCCGGGACATGCGACGAGGACGTGTAAACCGTTCTCGATATTCTCTGTTCGCACCGTTTCGAGGAAGCCTTCCATCGCGAATTTTGAGGCAGAATAACCCGTCCTGCCCGGCAAGCCCTTCTTCCCCGCAATGGAGGAAATGCCCAAGATGGAGCCTTTGGTTTTCAAGAGATGGGGCAGGGCATATTTGGTGCAATAAACGGTACCCCAAAAGTTTACATCCATCAGATGTTTCAGCACCTTCAGGTCGGTATCGAGGAATAAAGCCCGCATCGAAAGCCCTGCATTATTAATCAAAATATCTATCCTCCCAAACCGGTTCAGGGTCGCTTCAATCAGTTTCTTACAGTCCTCCTCGCGGGATACATCGGTGGTAACTGACAGCACTTCCGTGCCTTTTTCGGCTACTAAAAGGTGTACTTCTTGTAGTTTAAGTTCATCTCTGGCAGCAATCACTACCTTGCATCCTGCATTGGCAAACGCGATGGCACAAGCCCTCCCGATTCCCGAGGAAGCCCCTGTGATGATGACTATTTTATCTTTCATTACGCTGTATTTGGGATTTTATTACGCCGCAAATGTACAAAACTGCCGCAGGTCAATTTCATAATTATTTATGTTATTATATTTGCGCCCTTAAAAATAAAATATGAGATACCTGATAACGATTTTTACCCTCTTCCTGATGATTTCGGGATGTGCCTCCGACAATGGTGGCGATGAAGCAACAACTACCACCCCCGCTGATTCAGCAAAAGTTTCTACTTTGAAGAATACTGCCGAAAAGCATTTTAAAAACATCCGCCAACTGACCTTTGGCGGCGATAATGCCGAAGCCTATTGGAGCAATGACGGAAAGAAAATCGTGTTTCAGGCAAGGAACGAAAAGTGGGGCAGCAAGTGCGACCAAATTTATTATTTCGATGTCGCTACGGCGCGTATGGATTCGGTGCCTCCCAAATTATTAAGTACCGGAATGGGCAGGACGACCTGTTCCTATTTCATGCCTGGCGATACCACGATTTTGTATGCCTCCACGCATCTGAAAGACAAGGAATGTCCTCTCGCACCCGAACATCGGAAGGATGGAAAATATACATGGGCTATCTATTCTGCCTTCGATATCTTCGTTGCCGACTTGCATGGAAAAATCTTAAAACAATTAACCACAACCCCCGGCTACGATGCCGAAGCGACGGTGTCTCCAAAGAAAGATAAAATCGTTTTTACCTCCACTCGTTCTGGCGATGTGGAACTTTATACCATGAATATTGATGGCTCGAACGTGAAACAGATTACCCATGACTTGGGCTACGACGGGGGTGCATTTTTCTCTACTGATGGCAAGAAAATTGTGTTCCGTGCATCGCGCCCCAAGACCGATTCGGCAGTGAATATTTATAAAGAGTTATTAGCTCAAGATTTAGTGATGCCAACCCAGATGGAGATCTTCACATGCAATGCCGATGGGTCGGAAATGAAACAAATTACGCACCTCGGGGGAGCCAACTGGAGTCCGTTTTTCTCTCACAATGGGAAGAAGATTATTTTCTCGTCGAACCATGCTTCCAAGGGGTCGTATCCCTTCAATTTGTTTATGATAAATGCTGATGGTACGGGCTTGGAACAGATAACTTTCGATGGCTCGTTCGATGCTTTCCCGGTGTTTTCTCCAAATGGAAAACAACTCGTATTTTCTTCCAACCGCCTCAATAAAGAGAAGCATGGCATCAATCTTTTCCTCGCCGATTGGGTGGATTAAGGAGGTGCCATTCATGCCATCAGTCGCCTGACTTATTATTCATTATCAAAAGCACATAAAATATGTCCAGAATCAAACTCCCGACTCCCATCCCTGAATGGATTAAACTGTGCCGCAAGGTGGTCGCGAAAGACTTGCTGGACGGGGGGAGCAGCATCATACGTCCTTATAATATAGAGAACGAAATCGAGCTGGATACCGATGAAACAAATATCGGAATTGCAGAAGCCAAATACCAACTCTCGAAGGACTTGGAGGGAGAGTCAAAAAAGTTGTTGAAGATATTGGATACCGACCTCGACCCGATATGGATTAAACATAAAATCAGGGTGTTTTTCCTGAAAAAATATTATCCCTCGACCATCCATAAATTAACCGAGTATGGCGTTACGTTTCACGGTAATAAAATCTTCTTCCCTGCAGACCGAGACCTGCGCTGCGAGTGCATCAAAGCCCTTATTGACCATCATAATTCATTGCCCTTGATTGACCGACCAATGACCGTGAATTTCCTTGCCGAAAACAAGATGGATCTCGCTGCCGATTTGCTCGCTTTGCCAGATTTTATTCTGCAAAACGCAGCCCGAACGAAGGTCAAAAAACAAAGCGAAACGGCACTCGAAGAATGCATGAATTTATTGAACCCGATCAAGAAACATTTGAAAGGAATCGGGCAGTTTTTGGTAGGATATTTTAGTTCCGTGCCAGAGAAGGCGGCGGACTGGGGATTTCTTATCCTGCATTCTATTCAGAGCATTAAATTCAGGAAAGGAAATGTGAAGAATCAAAGCGTCAAGACGCTGAAGAAATTGGTTAATGGAAGCGAATTAAAATGTACCGGACCGGGTCCCCTAAAACTCTTTAAAGGGAAGTTTGCTAGCGGGAAGTTTATCACATTAAGTAAGGACCAAACCTTCACCATCAAATACGGATATGGAACGATTACCCTGCAAAATCTCGATGAGAAGAATAATACAGGATATGAGGCGGAATTTACCCAATAAACTTGTATGTAAATGCCAATAACACCAAGGCATTTCTAATAATCAGGTACAAGTTATTCATAATTACATACAAGTTTTTGACAATTACATACAAGTTATTCATAATTACATACAAGTTTTTGGCAATTACATACAACTTATTGGCATTTACATACAACTTTAAGGCATTTACATACAACTTATTGGTATTTTTATTCCAATAAGAGACCTATACTGCCATCTAAAAAGCTATTTAACAACACTTTACCGTTATCAACCCCTTTTTAATGGCTCTTTTGGGATAAAAATAGGTATTCTCGGTATTTAATAAGATAGTATGCGATAAAATGAAGCCATAATTCGAGGCAAAACAGAGCAGATATTTCCATCAGGAAACAAAATTCGAGAGCGAGTTATCAGCCATTTCAATTTCTTTTCCTACTTTTGCCGACTAAATAAAAAAATAGCATCATGAAAAAAGAATTGCAGAAATATATCATGACCCACGGGCTTATCCTGGGCTTGATTCAAACAACCGTTTATTACCTCGCGTATTTTATTAATTCCATGTGGCTTGCCAGCATGTGGTTTGGTATGGTTTTTCTGCTGCTGATAGGCATTTATTCTGTCGTGGCAGTAAAAAATTATCGCAAACAGCAAGGCGGTTTCATGTCGCTGAAAGAAGGTTTTATCAACATGTTTTTTATGCTCTTGGTGCGGTCTATTATCGTAACTATTTTCTCTATTTTGCTCTTCCATGTGATAGATACCAACCTCGCCGCGTTCATCAAAGACAGGACGATTGAGAATACGGTAGGCTTTATGGAAAAATTTAATGTGCCCCAAGAAAAGGTCGATAAAACGGTGGAAAGCCTGCAAGATATGGATAAACAATTTACCATTTTGGCGCAGTTTAATTCGATTGTTTATGGCTCTATCTTCTCGGCTATCTTCGCTATCATCGTCGCAGCGATTCTTAAAAAAGAAAGGAACCCCTTTGAGACAGATACTACCGCCCCGAACAACGATAATGCTTAACATATTTCATTATTAATATGAATATTTCTGTAGTCGTCCCTCTGTTTAATGAAGATGAATCGCTTCGCGAATTAACGGCATGGATTCATCGCGTCATGGATGCCAATGGATACACTTACGAAGTGCTTTTAGTAGATGATGGCAGCAAAGATAATTCCTGGAAGGTGATAGAAGAACTCTCTGAAGCGAATCCATGCATCAAAGGAATAAAGTTCAGAAGAAATTACGGAAAGTCCGCTGCCTTGAATGTCGGCTTTGCCGCCTGTGCAGGCGATGTCGTCATCACCATGGATGCCGATATGCAAGACAGCCCCGATGAAATTCCGGGATTATATAAGATGATAAAAGAAGATGGATATGACTTGGTTTCGGGCTGGAAGAAAGTTCGCCACGATCCTATTTCAAAGACCATTCCTACCAAGTTTTTTAATTGGGCAACAAGGAAAATGTCTGGCATCAACAATCTCCACGATTTTAATTGCGGCTTAAAATCTTATAATAAAGATGTTGTCAAGACGATAGAGATTTATGGCGAGATGCACCGCTATATTCCGGTCATTGCGAAGTGGGCAGGCTTCACTAAAATAGGAGAAAAGGTCGTGGAGCATCGAGCAAGAAAATATGGCACTACCAAGTTTGGCTTGGAACGGTTTATTAATGGTTTCCTTGACTTGCTTTCTATTTCATTTGTATCTAAGTTTGGCAAGCGACCCATGCACCTGTTCGGTTTCCTTGGAACTGTAATGTTCCTTGTTGGATTCCTTGCAACGGTTTATTTAGGAACAACCAAACTGTATGATGTATATGTAGAAGGGGTTCGAGCAAGATTGATTACACAAAGACCATCGTTTTACATTGCATTAACCACAATGATTATGGGTACAATGCTGTTCATAGCGGGCTTTCTTGGCGAATTAATATCGAGGGCTTCCCCAGATAGAAATACTTATTTAATAGAAAAGAAAACAAATTAGAATAGAGGAAGATGGAATTAAAAGATATAAAGTTTGACTGTAAGTATTTCCGAGGTGAGATCCCTTGCATTCCCAATAAACTGCGCGATAAGATTTGTGATACCTGCGATGAATATATTCCAATAAAGACCAAGATTCTTATCATCAAGTTGGGGGCTCTTGGAGATGTGATCCGTACTACTCCTTTGGTGAATAAATACCGTGAACTGTATCCTAACTCTCATATTACCTGGGTTACGCTTTCGCCTGATATTCTTCCAAAGGATGCGATTGATAAGATTTATAAATATGGCTTTGATGCTGTGTATCCGATCACTCATCAGAAGTATGATATTGCAATTAATCTTGATAAGGAACCAGAGGCTTGTGCCTTGCTTACCGATGTAAATGCTAAGGAAAAATATGGCTTCATCTGGAATCGTACAGAGAACCACATTGATGTCGCAACACCCGCCGCTACTCATAAATTGATAACAGGTTTGTTTGATAATATTTCTAAACAAAATACAAAATCTTACCTCGAAGAAATCTTTGAAATATGTGGATTGAAGTTTAACCACGAGTCTTATTTATTGAATGTGAATAAAGAATTAGTAAGCAAATGGACTCTCCTGAAAGAGAAATCTCAAGGTAAGAAGATAATAGGACTGAATACCGGTTGTGGCAAGCGATGGAGCACTCGTCTTTGGGCGACTGATAACTGGATTGAATTGGTTCGGCAACTTCAACACAATAATTATTTTCCTGTTTTGCTGGGTGGCGTTGATGAGGATGCACAAAACAAAATCTATAATCATGAAACGGGTGCATACTATCCAGGAACTTATTCTTTAGAGGAATTCATTGCTATCACTGCTAATTGTGATACTATAGTTACTGCGGTTTCCATGATGATGCACATTGCTACGGGATTGCAGAAGCCGCTTATCTTATTCAATAACATCTTTAACAAACACGAGTTTGAATTGTATGGAAGAGGCACTATCGTTGAGCCAACAACCGGCTGCGATGATTATTATGGAAACACATGCACTCGCCAGCATCATTGCATGCATGATATCAGTGTGGCTGCAGTTTACGATGCTATTGTAAAGCATTCCTAAAGCATTCTCTGCGATCTATTATTCAATAAAATGAAGATTGCCATCCTCTCAACTTTCTATCCTTATCGAGGTGGTATTGCACAGTTCAATGCTGCTTTATATCGGGAATTAGAAAAGAAACATGAGGTGAAAGCATTCACTTTTACAAGGCAGTATCCTGATCTTTTATTCCCTGGCAAAAGCCAAATGGTTATTGAAACAGAAGGTGCTGATAAGATTGATGCCATGAGGGTTTTGGATACTATCAATCCGATTAGTTATTATACCACTGCGCAGAAAATTAAAGCTTTCAAACCGGATTTATTAATCTTTAAATACTGGATGACATTCTTTGCGCCATCATTTGGTACAGTGGCTTATTTGTTGAAAAAGGATTGCAAAATCATCAGCATTCTCGATAATGTTATCCCTCATGAAAAGAGAATTGGAGACAAAGCTCTGACTAAGTTTTTCATCAATCAAAATGATGGCTTCATAACTATGTCGGAAAGTGTTTTGAATGACTTGAATCACTTCACGGATACGAAGAATAAAGTCTTTATTCCGCATCCTATTTATAATATTTTCGGTGCTAAAGTTGAGAAGATGGATGCCTTGAATCATCTGCAATTAAACCCTAATGACAAACATATTCTGTTCTTCGGATTCATCAGAAGATACAAAGGACTTGACTTGTTATTAGAGGCGATGAGCGATCCTCGCGTCCGGCAATTGGGTATCAAATTAATCATTGCCGGTGAGTGCTATGAAGACTGGAGTTATTACCAGAAATTAATCGAAGAGTACAATCTTCAATCGTCCATAATTCTTAAGACAGATTACATTCCTTCGGAGGACTTGAAATACTATTTCTGTACTGCCGACATTGTGGTTCAGCCATACAGAACCGCCACCCAGAGCGGCGTTACGCAGATCGCATACAACTTTGAACGACCGATGTTAGTAACCAATGTAGGCGGCTTGGCGGAGATCGTTCCAGACCATAAAGTGGGCTATGTTACCGATACCAATGCCAAATCCATTGCCGATGCTTTGGTTGATTTTTATTATCAAAACAAGGAAGAAGAATTCTCGAAAAATGCCGCTATTGAGAAGAAACGGTTTGAGTGGGATAGTTTTATAACTGCGATTGAAGACCTGTATAAGAAGTTATAATTATTCTCTCTGAAGCATCCTTTGCTTTTATTTCTTTATCTCGACAGTGAAATATTGAAGCCCTAAATATTTGTGTTTTGATGTACCCCAATAGACCCGATAGTAGGCAAACGAATTATCAGTAAGCCATCTTAAATTTGAAAGAGAATAAGAACCGATTTTAATCTTAAAAACTTTATTCGTCTTCATTTCCATCACAATAATTTCTCCCAAATCGTCTTCATAATTTCGGCAATAAGCAGAGAGTAATTTGGAAGGAGAATTTTCATGAGCATAATAAAAAGCACTATCGCACTCCTTTAATATATAGTCATTTGTTTCTTTGATTACTCTGAAGTTTTGGGCAGGGGCTATTATTATCCCAAAAAAGAGGGTAGAGAGGAGGAGTAATCGTAGTGGATTCATTAGGCAAAAGTAAAAATCAAATAGGAATTTAGGAATGGGGAATATGTATAAAATCGTTTATCTCAAATCAAAAATCCGTAATGCGCTGTTAAATACTGCTTTATTAGATATTAAAAAAGCCACAGAAGACACTAAACATAAGATAGTTTGAACTACGACTAAGATAGTTTGAACTACGACTAAAATAGTTTGAACTACGATTAAGATGGTTTGAACTACAACTAAGATGGTTTGAACTACGACTAAGATAGTTTGAACTACGACTAAGATGGTTTGAACTACGACAAAGATGGTTTGAACTACGACAAAGATGGTTTGAACTATGACTACGATAGTTTGAACTGTCATTAAGAATATGTCTTTTTCGATTTATAGAACAAGAAAGTACTATCAGGAAACTGGGTAATCGTATATTTTAATTTTATCATCATTGTTTTATGATTACGACCTCCTGGGAGTAACAATAAAAGGATGATTACAGACCTCGCAAAAAGGACTTTACGCCTCCCGCATCTGGCGTTTCAGATCCTTCTCCTTCAAGTCCGACCGCTTGTCGTAAGTCTTCTTCCCTTTCGCTAACGCAATATCCAATTTTGCAAAGCCGCGATCGCTGATAAAAATACGAATCGGGACAATCGTCAAACCCTTTTCCTTCATCTTGGCATTGAGCTTTTTGATTTCCTTTTTAGTTAATAACAACTTGCGGGTACGCTTCGCCTCGACGTTGTTGTAAGAGCCTTCGGTATAGTGGGAAATGTGCATGTTCTTCACAAAGATTTCGTTGTGATGAATCACACAAAACGAATCTGTAAAATTTACCTTCCCCTCTCGTACCGACTTGATTTCAGTGCCTGTCAGCACCATGCCTGCGGAATACTTTTCGAGGAAAGAATACTCGAAATTGGCACGTTTGTTTTTGATATTTAATACAGGATCATTCATGCGGCAAAATTAGTTATTCATCGGGAATGGTATGAAAAAAGGCAGCCTCGTTTCCGAGACTGCCCAACCTTTTATGAAAAAAAATTTTTTCTACTCGGCGGCAAAACTACAACTTTTCAGGGAAATGACCAAATTTTGTCCTGATTTTTTTCATCAGAAAAGATAATAAAACTGAAAAAATCCACCATCTATAAATTTTTGAGATGGTTTACCCGTTCTTTTTGTAATTTTGCCTTTATAAAAGAAAAATGATGATGAAGAAAAGTGTAACATATTCGCTTCGGGTGGTATTGATTGTAACTCTTGCAGGGTTGCTATCCAGTTGCGGAATCTTTAAAAAAGGATGCGACTGCCCCAAGTTCGGCAAAGCAAATACTAAGGCTACAATCGTTCACACCGCCTGATATTTCATAACACGTTGCGCCATTGCGAGCGAGAATTTTATAGCAGAGATGGGAAATAATATCAGTATGGATACAATGAAAGTAGGACAATCAGCAACGATTATTTCCTTCACCGATGAGGTAATGTCATTGAAATTGCTTGAGATGGGCTGCGTCCCAGGCGAGGTCGTTACCTTAGAAAGAAAGGCGCCGCTGGGCGACCCTATTGCGATTTCCGTTGCAGGATATTTGTTGAGTTTACGGATAGATGAAGCCTGCACCGTAATTGTTTCGATTCATGATTAAACTAATTTAATGGCGAATAAAAAGATAAAGGTTGCCTTAGTCGGGAATCCCAATTGTGGAAAGACTTCATTGTTTAATGCGCTCACCGGATTGAATCAAAAGGTGGCAAATTTTCCTGGCGTTACGGTGGATAAAAAAACTGGACTGTGCAAATTATCTGATGCTAAGGGTAATGAGATAGATGCCGAAATCATAGACCTCCCCGGAACCTATAGTTTGTATCCCAAAACGATGGATGAACATGTTACGTTCCAATTATTATGCGACCCGAGGAATCCCCTGCATCCTGATATTACTATTGTAATTGCCGATGCCTCCAACCTGAAAAGAAGCCTGTTTTTATGTTCTCAAATCATTGATTTAAAAACTCCCGTAGTCCTTGCATTAAATATGATGGATTTGGTAAAGAAAAAGGGATTGGAGATAAATATTCCGATGCTGGAAAAGAAATTGGGCATTAAGGTCATTGCAATCAATGCTCGCGAAAAAATAGGTATTGATGAATTGAAACAAGCTATTTCAGAGGATCTGACAGCACCCCGTGCCGACTTTATTAATATCCGAGCCTTCGCCCCAGAGGTGGTGGATTTAATTAAAAAGACTATCCACGTCAACAGCGATTACGTGGCATTCCAGATAGCGAACAACTATGAATTGATTCCTTTTTTTAATGCCAATCCTTCCAAAAAAGAGATTATTAAATCCTTCTTGGACGAACATAAATTCAACAGTAGCCACCTGCAAGCTGCCGAGACGTTGGAGCGGTACAAAATCCTTACTGACAAAGTAATAAAGGATGTAGTCATTCAAAAGGATGCGATTCAAAGCAAGCAGTTCACTACTAAATTAGATAGTTTTCTCACTCATAAAATCTTCGGGTATATTTTCTTTCTTTTGATTCTGTTTCTCATTTTTCAGGCAGTGTTTGCGTGGTCTTCTTTGCCGATGGAATGGGTGCAGAAGGGATTCCAGAAACTAAGCGAGGTGACACAAACATCCCTTCCTGCGGGCTTCTTCAACGATTTATTGGTCAACGGAATCTTCGCGGGGCTTAGCGGCATTGTTGTGTTCATCCCTCAAATTGCCATTCTGTTTACCTTCATTGCCATCCTCGAAGATACGGGATACATGGCTCGCGTGAGCTTCATTATGGACAAATTATTGCGCAAGTTCGGCTTGAACGGGAAGTCTATTATCCCCTTGGTTAGCGGTGTGGCGTGTGCAGTTCCTGCAATTATGTCCACAAGAACTATCCAGAGTTGGAAGGAACGAACGATCACGATTTTAGTAACTCCGCTGATTAGTTGTTCTGCGCGGATACCTGTTTATACCCTGCTTATTTCGATGGTCGTTCCGAATCGGTATGTTTTATATTCCATCAATCTGCAAGGCTTGGTTTTGATGGGGCTTTACTTAATCGGCTTCCTAACCGCGCTGCTTGCCGCCTTCCTTTTGAGCTTTGTGTTGAAGGCTAAAGAACGTGGTTATTACATTATGGAAATGCCAGTGTACAGGATGCCTCGATGGTCTAATATCGGGATTACTATTGTTGAGAAAGTAAAGATTTTCTTATTCGATGCCGGTAAAATCATCATCGCTATTTCCATTATTTTATGGTTCTTAGCATCTTTCGGGGCAGGCGACAGGTTCAAGAATATTGACCAGAAATATCAGAGAACGGAATACACTTCGACCCTTTCATCCCAAGAAATTAAACGGCATATACAAGCCGAAAAAATCGCCGCATCGTATGCCGGCAGCTTCGGGAGATTCATCGAACCGGCAATAAAACCTTTAGGCTTCGATTGGAAGATTGGCATTGCCTTGATCACTTCCTTTGCGGCTCGTGAAGCCTTTGTAGGAACGATGGCGACCATCTATTCGGTGGGTGAAGAAGGCTCTCACGAATCTATTAAAGATAAAATGATTGCCGATATTAATCCGCAGACGATGAAGCCGACCTACACCCTGGCGGTGGGCTATTCTTTAATGATATTTTATGCCTTCGCGATGCAATGTATGAGTACCTTGGCGGTGGTTTATCGCGAAACGAGGAGCTGGAAAGTGCCCGTTTTGCAATTTATATTCATGGGCTTGCTCGCTTATTGTGCGAGTTTCGCGGTGTACCATTTATTCAAATAAAAAGTTTGAACCCATAGTATGGTGCCAAAAGTGGTTTATTTGCCGTACGGTTCGATTTAGAGGCTATTTAATAGCGGTTTTGCTTTTTAAAGTTCATAAATGGGGCAGTTTCGGGGGATGAACCTGAAGCACCCTCCTAATTTTGCTTGTAATGAGCGTTTACGGCGGTTTTAAATTAGGGATGGTGGAAAGATTATTGCGTTTAACGCCCAAATTTCGAGTTACGCCCATAACCAAATCAGTTACACCCGTAGCCAAATCAGTTACACCCGTAACCAAATCGGTTACACCCGTAACCCAATCGGATACACCCGTAATTCAATCGGTTACACCCGTAACCAAATCGATTACACCCGTAACCCATTCGGTTACACCCGTAACTCGATCGGGTTTAGGGGGACTGTGTGGTTTGCTGCGCGAGGGATGGTAGGGGCTTGGTTACCGCCTTTTGGTGGGGTCTTTTGGTGGGGAGGCGGGAACGGAACCCCCGAACAGCCTGACCGCTACCGCCTTTTGGTGGGGACTTTGGTGGGGAGGCGGGAGGGGACGCGCCATAATGGGTTTAAGGTTTAAAGTGGGGAGGTTAGTTGTTGTTGACGACTTCTTTGCTTCGGTTGGTGCCGATGGACATGAATAAGCCGGCAAAAAAGAAGCGTGGGGTTGGGGCTTTGACGGCTTGTTTGTAGGTGCCGTCGGAGGAGAAATGGTAGGTGTATATGTTGTCGAAGCCGATGACGTTGTTGACGGAGAATACGATGACGGAGAACCAGCCGCCGATTTTGGTGAGGTAGCTGGCGTTGAGTCCGAGGTTGTTGTAATTGGGGGTCATGGAGGTGGGGTAGGAGGGGTAGTTGGTGGTGAAGTCGGGGTTGTTGGTGTTGTAATAGGGTCTTCCGGTGGCGAAGGTGTAAGTTGCTCCGAGGTATGTTTTGATGGGTGTTATCCATTGTTTGTAAACGAGGGTGGCGGTGTGTTTGGAGGCGAAGTTTGGGGTGGCTTCGGTGGGGAAGTTGAGGAAGTTTCTTTTGGTGTCGAGGTAGGTGTAGGAGAGCCAGAAGTCGGCGTTGTGGATGGTCTTTTTGTCGCGATAGAATACGTCTATGCCGCGTGCATAGCCGTTGCCGGAGTTGTTGTAATAGGAATAGTAGGGGTCTGGATCGGGGATGATTTTTACTAAGTCTTGGTACTGTTTATAGTATCCTTCGATGCGGAATGTGCGGTTGTCATCTACATGTTGGTAGTTGAGGATGTAGTGGATTGCTTTCTCATACGTCAAGTCTTTGGAGCGGAATAAAAGACTGTCTATCGGTAGTTGATAGAAGTGTCCGTAAGCTAAGGAAACACTGCTGAATTCACCGGTCTTGAGGGCGAGGGAGGTGCGGGGAGCGATGTCTGATTTGTTGATGTAAGTGGAGTGTTCTGCCCTTGCTCCGAGGCGCATCACGAGGTGGGTGGATAAGTATATATCTGATTCGATGATGCCTGCTGTTTGTATGTCATCTATCTTTGGATTATAATCATAATAGCCAGTAACAATTCCTGAATAATATCGAGGGAGTGTGATGTCAAATTCATTGTGCCATTTGTGTACCTCGCCGCCGAAGCGAATGGAGGAGAGTTTTCCGATATATCGGGTCAACAAAACCTTGCCTTGCAAGAGGTTGTCGTCCTTCTTAATGGGGGTGGCATCAACGGTGATTTCATCGGTATTCTTGCTGTAAGATGTGCCGATGTATAAGGACCATTTTGTTCCGAAGTAATCTTTGTAAGTGGCATTGGTATAGAGGTCGTTGTTCTTAATATCAAAGCGGTTCTTGGAGGTCTTACCGAATTCTATGCTGTCAATATTATCCTGATAGATAGCGAGATGCGAGGCATTGTCATACCCGTAGAACTTCAACAATCCTGTCTTGGAAGTTTTGGTTCGGAAGTTGAACGAACCACCATAGAACACGGGATTCACACTCCAATCTACATTTTGATTAATGATTTTAAAATAGGGTTCAAGGTTCGTGTAATTAGCATCAAAGCCAATGGAAGCATTTGCAGAATCATACAAATGCTGATGCCCAAATCCTACACCTACCGATGAAAAAGCCATGGTCGAAGCTGTTCTATCTGCTACATCCTGGCTTTCAAGAACTAATGCAGATGACATTGCATCGCCATATTGTGCTGAATATCCACCCGTGCTAAAGATAGTTCCTTTGAATAAAAATGGAGAGAATCTACCTCGTGCTGCAATGTCCGGAACCCCGCTATAATAGGGATGCGCCACCTCCATCCCATCAATAATTGTCTTGGTTTCATTCCCCGTTCCGCCCCTCACAAAAAGCCCTTCTGATTCACTGGCAAGTTGTGCACCCGGAAGCGTTTTTAATGCACCATAAATATCCCCGGCAGCATTGGCTGTGGTAACAATGTCGAGGGGCTTGAGGACGGTTACTCGTTTCGCATCACTGGCTTCAATAGAGCCTGCTGAAATAGTTACCACCTTCAGCATATTCATCGTTTCTTTCAGGATGGGATTATAGACTATTTCTTTCCCTTCAAGGCGTATTTTATTCTCTATCTTTTCATAACCGAAAATTGTTACGCCCAGAGTTACTTCACCAGTATCATTAGCAATGAAACTGTAGATACCATTTGCATCTGTTGATGTTCCGTCGTAACTGTCTTTAATAAAAATATTAGCACCTGGAAGCGGCTTGTTACGGGCATCTAAGACCTTGCCTGTGATCTTAGTTTGTGCATCGACATTGGTAAAAATGAAAAGAAAAAGAGAGATGAAAAGAAAGGATTTTGGTATTAATTTATGATTCATAGTTTTCGATATTTATTTAATTTCGGGTTTCATAATTACCTCCTCCGAATGGTCTTTATGAAAGAGTTTCGAGATCTCGGCATCAGAGAAATAAAAGATATTTAAGGAGGTATTAAAAATTATTAAAGTAGTCAACGTAACATTCCTGAACCACGCTTTGAGATACAGCAAGGGCAGGGTAATGATCACAGTAAGTAGCAAACTTAATTCAATTAATAACGCTCCGATTTTGATATTAAATGCGGCAGCAATAATGACCAATGCAATGATAATTAAATACGATGCAGATGCGACCATTAATATTAATCCTTCGAGGCGCGACTTGCTGTCTTTGCCGGAATTTATCAGTCTGAAATAATGATTGAAACAGACATAAGCGAATAATAATCCGCTGAATCGAAACATCCAAATGCCTGATGCTAAGGGCGCGGTGGCGAGTCCTGATATTCTTAAAAATAAAATTATGACTCCTATTAACGCCAGCACAAAGGTCGCGAAACACAATCTTCCGAGTAACAATCTTTGAGGATTCGGGTTCGATTCTTTGCTGTATTCCAAGGCAAAAAGGATGAACAAATAGCTGGTTGAGGTGATCGAAATTCCAAGAAAATATCCCGTACCGGGAAGGTTGAATATCTTAGCGATAATCCCAATCACGAGCAGCACCAAACTGGTAATCGAAATATTTTTTACCTGCAATATTTTATCAGTATGTAGTGTTGCCATAGAATTTTATTTATTGAATTATTCATTACTTTGCCGCTTCATCTTCGCGGTGCAAAAGTAACAGAAATTATAAAAATAAATGATGCCACTCTTTAAGTCCTCAAAATTACCTGTTATAAAAAGGATTTTATCTGCAACTATTTTCATTTTAATAGCAGGTAATTTAATTCCGTTTGCATGTAATGTCATTCCGTTTGCAGGAAATGTCGTGCCGGTTGCATGTAATGTCATTCCTGTTGCATGTAATGTCATTCCGGTTGCATGTAATTTCATTCCGGTTGAAGGAAATTTCACTTTTCACTCAACGGGCAAACCTATATTTACTTATCAATCAATGCTATTTCTTAAAATCTCTATAAAACAACCTGAAAAATTCAAACCATGACTTTATACATTGTCCTCCTTACTTGCATCGTTTCAATCCTCGCTTTTCAATCGAAAGAGCTGATGGAAAAACTGATTTTTAATCCCTATAAAGTCAATAAATATGGGCAGTGGTATCGCCTCTTGAGCAGTGGTTTTATCCATGCCGATTGGATGCATCTGCTTTTCAATATGTATGTCTGTTATAATTTCGGGAAAATCGTCGAACAACAATATGATTTCGCCTTTGAAGACAAAGGTTGGTATTACTATATTTTGCTTTATCTAGGAGGCATCGTGCTGTCCATCCTTCCGACTTATAAAAGGCATAAAGATAATTACAGTTATAACGCACTTGGCGCATCTGGCGCGGTTTCTGCCATCGTTTTTGTGTATATAATATTTGAACCGACAGCCAAATTATCGCTTATGTTTCTTCCGATTCCGCTGCCTGCATGGATCTTCGGTTTATTGTACATGGCGTTCGAGATTTATATGGATAAACGCGGCGGTTCCAACATCAATCATAATGCACATTTATGGGGTGCTTTATTTGGGATAATATTTACGCTTGCCTTGAAGCCTTTGTTGATTACTTTGTTCATTCAAAATGTTACAGGAATGTTTCAATAATATAGTTTGATGATGAATAAAGCAGTATTTTTAGATAGAGACGGAGTAATTAATCAAGAGCGTGGTCATTATACTTTTGGCTTGGATGAATTTGTCATTAACGAACGATTGATTGATGCTTTGAAAGCCTTTGTGGATAAGGGTTTCATGCTTATTGTTATTACTAATCAAGGAGGTATTGCCAAAGGACTTTATACCCATCGTGATGTTGAAATTCTTCATCAATATTTAACAAAAGTTTTGACTGAAAATGGTATTCCTCTTACCGAAATTTATTATTGTCCGCATCATCCTGATACAGGGAAATGCCTTTGTCGCAAACCTGATTCATTGATGCTCGAAAAGGCTATTGCAAGGTTCGATATTGATGCTTCCAAATCTTATTTTATAGGAGATAATGAACGGGATATTATTGCCGGTAAAGCAGCCGGAGTAAAGACTATACTTATCGAATCTAATACTCCACTTACTACTATTATCAACCAAGTTCTTTAAGCTTTAGTCGCGATGAGCAAAGAGTTATTTGTGAATTACAATGGGCAGTTTCATTCCGAGAAGGAATACATCATTTCGCCTAAGAACAGGGCGTTTCGGTATGGTGATGGTTTGTTTGAAACCATTAAAATGGTTGATGGAAAAGCACTCTTCTTTCACGATCATTATGTAAGGATGAATGCCGGAATGAAGTATCTGAAGATGGGCTTTGATAAGTTTGGTTTCTCGGAACAATATCTCCATAAAGAAATTAGTAAGACAGCCGAAAGAAATAAATCATCTGACAGTAGCATTATTCGGCTACAGGTTTTTCGTAATTACGGAGGGAAATATACCCCAACCAAGAACGAATGTTCTTTCTTAATCGAAGCCGAACCTTGCACCGATATTCATTTTAAATTAAATGAGAAGGGATTGCGGATAACCGTGTATTCAGAGGAAGTCAAGCAGCTAACGAGGTTATCTAATTTTAAAACGTGTAACAGCTTGATTTATATTTTAGCAGGACTTTACAAGACCGAAAACAGCTTCGACGATGCCTTGATATTAAACGAAAATAATTTTATTGCGGAGGCGGTAAGTTCTAATATTTTCATTGCTCGAAATGATGAATTCTTTACGCCGCCCTTGGAAGATGGATGCGTGGATGGGGTGATGCGGAAGCAGATTATTACTCTCCTCCGATCTCAACATAAAAAGGTTGTTGAACAGAGTTTAATTCCCGATCATCTCTTGCAAGCCGATGAAGTTTTTTTTACCAATACCGTACACGGAATTACATGGGTCGGGGCGTTTAAAAGCAAGAGGTATTTCAGCAATCATTCGCGGCGGCTGATTGATTTATTAAACGCTACGATCCATCAATAGCTTGGTAAAAATGGTATCTGCATGCTGAATAAGAAGATGGGTATTCATCGTCTTGCAGCCCGCAAAAGCGGAGCTTTCAACACGATGATGATAAAATTTAATTAAGCGATGTAAAGATCGGTTCGCACCATTTGCTCATGCCGCTTTTGCTGGTTGCAGATCGTTTGCGAAAGTAGATGATAACCCCTGTTTTCAAGCCTTTCACGACAATAATATTTTTCGGAAGGCTAATTGCCTCTGCCCATTCTATCACCCCTTCTACCATGTATCCATATTGAAATTGATAAGTCCCGCTAACTCGTTTTCCATCCTCTTTTACTGCCGCAGAAATGAGCGTAATAACGCCGCTGCCCGGACCTTTTACATACTTAAAATCAATGATTACTCTTTTATAAAATGGAATCACTACGCACAAGGCTGTTTCGATAATAGATACCGCTTCCTTTTGATTTTCCCGTGCCAGAGCGTTGATATAAATGATAAATTCATTCAGCGACAAGACCACTTGCCCCTTTGAATACGCCACATCGGCGGCACTTGCTTTCTTCTTTTCCTGATTTTGCAGCGTTGTCGCCAGATCTCCGTTGCGCGTTTCCCACAATTCGAGACCATCAAAAGGAACGGTATAATATCCGCTCTTGTTTTCGCTTTGGATGGATGCCATCGCAATCGAGCGTTCCTTAAATAAAACAATCTTTCGGGGCATTCCGAGTTTGCCTTGGATCGTTTGTATCACCATGGCAGACAAAATAATCATCCTGATGCTCTTTTCATCCAATTCTTTTATCATGTACTCTTTCTTTTTAATCATCATAAGTCGGCGTTTACTCTTTATCATGAGTAATGGTTACATTTCAACCAATATTTTATTCCATTAACTCATTTCAACATCACATCAACCCAAGTCATTATCACATTTACCCAATTCAACATCACTGCGAGGCTTCGGAACATTACCGAAAGGCTTCGGAACATCACCGAAAGGCTTCGGAACACCACCGAAATGCTTCGGAACACCACCGAAAGGTTTCGGAGCATCACCGAAAGGCTTCGGAACATCACCGAAAGGTTTCGGAACATCACCGAAAGGCTTCGGAACATCACCGAAAGGCTTCGGAACATCACTGAAAGGCTTCGGAACATTACCGAAAGGCTTCGGAACACCACCGAAAGGCTTCGGAACACACATACTGGCTAACATCGTATCAAAACAAGCCAAAACAGTCATTGAATTAGTGAATACCGTGAAAGAGATTGCCAATACGGCATCGAAACTCGTCTTCATCATCACCGAAGAAGCCCACACAATGGTACATTCGATGAATACCGCATCCCATTTCGCTACCATCATCTCCCATTCTACATCTCCAAACACGGCATTCATTATTATAAGTATAATGTTGACGAACTCGATTGCCGGGGATATATTTGATAGCTACTTTTGGTGGATGGTTGTTTGGGAATGGAAATGTTTAGTAGATTTGCCGCTCAATAAATAATGGCAATAATATTTACGATAGCATTCTTATTCTTTTATTTCTATGGACTCTTTCTATGGAACAGAAAGGTTCTATGGAGACTTAGCCCAACTATTTCAAAGACTATTAAATATATTCATTATGGTACATTTTTGATTTCTGCATCTGTTATTTTTTTATATATCAAATATCATATTGGGCTTCGCGGATTATGGACTACCAGAATATTTATTATAATAACACTCATCACAGGTATGTTTTTTATTCTTCTTTCCGATAAGATGGTCATGAATAAAATAGAGAAAATTTACTTTAGGATATTCTCATTCCTGCCTGTATTTACGGCTGGCTTTTTATATATTCCATTCTTAGGAGTTGTGCTTGTCTTTTCTTTATTTGGACAACTCATATCACCTGCGGATAAAATTTATTTTCAAGACAATAAATTAAGAATCCAATCTTCTTTTGTGGGAGTTTTAGGTTCTCCACGATTGGATATTTTTGAGAAAAAAGGAATATTTGAAAAACATTATCTTCAGGATGATTATAGAGCAGCCCATTATGATTCAATAAAGGTTCATTATGATATTGACTCAACAAGAATTATTCTATATCCAAATCATGAGTATGATGATTCAATAAGAATAATTTGCTTAGAGAAAATAAAATAACATTCCTCGTCGTGTGATTGCTCCGCTCTTGCGGGTAACAATAAAAGGAGGATGATTGGGATTATGGAAAATGTTATTGCGGAATGTTTTGTATCTTTGCAGCACATTAAATAAATCAAATATGATACTATTGGACTTTGAAAAACCGATTGCCGAATTGCAAGAACAAATTGAGAAAGCAAAGCAAATCGGAGAGAAAACAAAAGTGGATATAAGCGGCACCGTTACTGAATTGGAGAAGCGTATCGAGACCGTTCGTACTGATCTTTTCGCCAACCTTACCCCTTGGCAAAAGGTACAGATTTCTCGCCATCCCGAACGTCCTTATACCTTGAATTATATTAATGCTATCTGTGGTGATTCTTTTGTTGAATTTCATGGCGACAGAACGGTGAAAGATGATAAAGCAATCGTGGGAGGCTTCGGTAGTATTGATGGACAAACGGTGATGATTATTGGTCATCAGAAAGGACATAATACGAAGACACGACAACTTCGCAACTTCGGTATGGCGAATCCTGAAGGGTATCGTAAGGCACTGCGTTTGATGAAACTTGCAGAGAAATTTAACAAGCCGGTAGTTACTTTAATAGATACTCCCGGGGCTTTCCCCGGATTGGAAGCCGAAGAGCGTGGACAAGCCGAAGCGATTGCTCGTAACCTTTTCGAGATGGCTAAACTGCGTGTTCCGATTATCTGTATCATCATCGGAGAAGGCGCATCAGGCGGGGCTTTGGGCATCGGTATCGGTGATAAAGTTTTGATGTTAGAATATACTTGGTACTCCGTTATTTCTCCTGAATCATGTTCTTCTATTTTATGGAGAAGTTGGGATTTTAAAGAGAAAGCGGCTGAATGTTTGCACCTCACGGCGGATGATATGTTGCATCAAAAACTAATTGATGGCATCATCAAAGAACCTTTTGGTGGAGCACATAACGATCCCGATATGATGTTTAAAACCGTCAAAGAAGTAATCATAAAACATCTTGCTAAACTTACCCCTATGGATGCCGATAAACGCATTGAGAAACGTATTAATAAGTTCTGCGATATGGGTGTGGTAAAGGAATTGGAGCCTAAGAGTTAGATTCTATTTCATACTTTATGGATAGATTCTTTGATGAAAAAAGCATCTCTTAAAAACAAGATAAGGAACATTCCTGATAAGCCGGGAGTGTATCAATACTTCAACAAAGAAGGTACTATTATTTATGTAGGGAAAGCAAAGAGCTTGAAGAAAAGAGTCGGGTCTTACTTTATGAAAAGTGCTGCCCACAATGGGAAGTTGATACTTTTAATCAAGCGTATTGTAGACATAAAAGTCATCGTGGTGGATACCGAATTGGATGCTTTGTTATTAGAGAATAATCTTATTAAAAAGTACCAACCCCGATACAACGTGATGTTGAAAGATGATAAGACCTTCCCATGGTTATGCGTTAAAGATGAAGATTTTCCCCGCATCTTTCCTACCAGATTGTTAGTTCGCGATGGATCGCAATACTTCGGACCCTATCCTAATGTGAAGATGATGAATACCATTATGGAGTTGATTCATTCCTTGTATAAACTTCGGAATTGCAACCTTAAACTATCTAAAGAAAACATCGAGGCAAAGAAGTTTAAAGTCTGCCTCGAGTATCACATCAAAAACTGCAAAGGACCTTGCGAAGCCTTGCAAACAAAGGAAGATTACGACCAGACAATACAAGAGATTAAAGAGATATTAAAAGGAAATATCCATTCTGTTATTGCCCATCTTAAAGAAATAATGAAACGGTATTCTGATAACTTCGAGTTCGAGAATGCACATATTATTAAAGGGAAGATAGAGCTGATGGAACGGTATAAAAGCAAGTCGGTCATCGTGAATCCTAACATCCATAATGTAGATGTTTTCTCTATTCTCACGAATGAGGATTACGGTTTCGTGAATTACTTCAAGGTCGTGAATGGTGCTATAATACAGGCTCATACAATAGAATTGAGAAAGAAATTAGATGAAACACCCGAAGAATTATTAGCCCTCGCCATCATCGAAATGCGTGCCCGCTTTAATTCCGAATCAAACGAAATAATTGTTCCTATCGCCATGAAAATGGACATACCCAATGTTTATTTTACAGTGCCCAAACGGGGAGATAAAATGCACCTCTTGGCTCTGTCAGAGAAGAATGTGCAGTATTATATGAAGGAAAAATTGGATATGTATGAGAAGCTCGACCCACAAATAAAGATAGATCGTTTATTAACTCTCATGCAGAAAGATTTACGCCTCACCGAACCACCAAAACATATCGAATGTTTCGACAATTCCAACTTCCACGGAGACCACGCCGTAGCCGCTATGACAGTCTTTAAAGACGGCAAACCGTCTAAGAAAGACTACCGGCATTTTAACATAAAAACCGTTACCGGACCCGACGATTTCGCATCCATGGAAGAGATTATTTACAGAAGATACAAACGCATGATAGACGAAAACCAAACCCTCCCACAACTCATCGTAATAGACGGCGGCAAAGGACAATTAACCGCAGCCATCAAGAGCCTCAAGAAGCTAAAACTGATGGGCAAAGTCGGCATCATAGGCATCGCCAAACGCCTCGAAGAAATATACTTCCCAGGCGATAAAATCCCACTATATATAGACAAAAAAAGCGAAACCCTCAAGATCATCCAACGCATCCGAGACGAAGCACACCGCTTCGGAATCACCCACCACCGAAACCAAAGAAGCAAAGAAACCATCAAAACCGAACTCGCCGACATCAAAGGAATCGGACAAGGAATAGCAGACAAATTACTCGCCCACTTCAAGTCCGTCAAGAAGATCAAAGTAGCCACTTTGGAAGAAATAGAACCTGTTATCGGCAAGGCAAAAGCCAAACTGGTTTACACCCATTTCCATTCCGAAACGATCCCCTTCGACACACCGATACCCAATAGCCCAACCCCAATTAAACCCTAAACTTTAAACTTTGAACCCTTATGGCGCGTCCCCTGCTGCCTCCCACCAAATCCCCCGACAAATGGCAGCAGCGGTCAGGCTGTTCGGGGGTTCCGTTCCCGCCTTCCCCACGAAAAGTCCCTACCAAAAGGCGGCAACCAAGCCCCTACCATCCCTCGCGCAGCAGACGACCCAGTCCAAACATCCTATCAAATCAATATTTTCTACCTTCCCATCAAGACGAATCCCTTATAATTCCCCAAAAATCTTCTGATTTCTCCCCCGAAAACTCTGTTTTTGCCCCTCTGAACTCCGTTGCTTACTCCTTATATAATGGTGTTTACAACGTAAAAAGGGGTTTAAAAACAGAGAAAACTACTAAAGTGATGAGACCACCTGGTCGTGTTACATTACCACCTGGTCCTGTTACATTACCACCTGATCCTGTTACATTACCACCTGGTCCTGTTACATTACCACCTGGTCGTGTAACATTACCACCTGGTCGTGTAACATTACCACCTGGTCCTGTTACATCACCATCTGGTCGTGTAGCATTACCACCTGGTCGCGTAATAGCAGAGCATTATTCCATTCAAATGGAAGCCGATAACATGATTCCACTTCTGACGGGTTTTTCCCCCACAGGAACGTGGATAATTGGGTGGGTAACCCATTTGAAAGTTGCATATTTCACGGATTAAAAAAAGAGTGCCGCGAACTCTGATTGATTCAGAATTCGCGGCTACTTGTTTTCGGGATAATCCTTACCGAAACTTAGTTCTGTGCATGTACCCCGATTTTGTTGCCCTCGGTGTCAATAAAGAACGCCATGTAGCCGATCTCCGGAGAGATTTGGGTTACCGGCATCACCAATTTTCCACCCGCAGCTTCCACCCGATTCGTTACCTCGTGTATCTGCGGATTGGCATTGAGATAAATCACCACGCCCTCCATCGAAGGCTTGTGCATCCCGCTCTGGATGATACAACCAGAGGCTTTTCCGCTCATCGGATCGGCAGGGAAACCAATCATCTTCATGCCCATCATCTCCATCATTTCTGACATTTCGATGCCGAAGGTGGCTTCATAGAATTTCTTTGCACGCAAGATATCCAGCGTAGGAATCTCGAACCAGTTAATAGAATTTGTACTCTTGTCCATAATTAAAATTTAAAATTTGTTATTGATAATTTAGTTATTTATAATGCCGCAAAACTACGCATTATTTAGTTAAGTCCGCATTAAATGTTTGTTAATTTATTTCATCGCTGAATGATTCTTGGGCATCGTATTCTTTACCAAAACCATATTGGTCTTCGGAAATGTTTGGAGGATGGTATAAGAATTCTTATCGAATAACTTCAGATGATTAGTGCTGATATAGAAATAATCATTAGCCGGATTCAAGGTATCAGCAGCATCCACCTTACATAACCAATCCATAGTATAGATAGTTTTATAGTTATTCAAATCCTCCTCAAACGCCCTGTCTACAACTATTGTAAGGCACTTGGTGTCGTTAGTATTTTCTTTGTGATGTTGTTTTAAGTACATTATCATGTCTCGCAAATCAGTATCCCAATAATGATTGATGACACGAACCATAGACATCCCGTGGATGAAATTAAGTAGCATCACCACGCATAATATCACGCTGAACATCGCAGTAATTCTCTTGAGATATACATTGACATTCTCTAAAAAACAAATAAGCAGAATCGAGAACAACGGAAGATACATCAAAGCTGTTCTATCTTTAAGATAGAGTATGCCAAACCATTGATGTTGCAGGATATTAGCGACCATACACCCGATTATCATTACAAAAATAACGATGAAAAAGGAGTGGGTAAGTATGGTTTTATCTCTCTTGAATTTTAGGAGAATCAAGATGAAAGAAAGAATCATGATGGCGATCACGATCCCTTCAAAAAAGAGAATTCCTTGCACCACTATCGGGGTATTATTAAAGGACTTTTGGATTAACGGAACGGCGGTATTAATGAAGAATCCATCGTCGCCACCCGCTATTAACGCCTTTGCATTTCGCAGTTTGATAAGGATGGGGATTGCTATTAATAACACCGCTAACGGAATCAAAATCAGGATTGAATTGATGCGGAATAGGAGTTTTGATACTTTATTATTAGTTATCGAATCGCTTGTATCTACTGGCATCCGGAGAGTTCTGTAATAATTAATCGAGATAAAGATTAATGGTAAGAGGAGTGCATAATTCAGCAAGGTAAAATTAGCTAAGAGGGTGATGGAGGCTGTGAATACTGCGATAAACGCAGTACTGTAAGAACTTTTTTCTTCAATATATCTGTAAGTGAAGTAAAGACTCATCATTAGTAATCCTGATGACAAGCCGTAACCCCGTGCTAAGATGAAATAGTCGTTTAGAAAGGGATTAAGGTTTAGAATCAAGAAGGCGGTAATCGTTAAAACCTTTGTGGATAGGCGCATGGCGAGCTTGCCGGAATAGATGAGGAAAACAAGTTGTGCAATCAAATTCGGGAGGCGCATTGCCCATTCGCTGTTGCCGAATAGTTTATATGTAAGTTCCATTAGCCAGGTATTGAGGAGGTGGTTGTTGGCATCAATGGCATTGTATTGATGGAGGAAGATGATTCCATTCTTTACATAGTGTTCAAAGGTGTAGATTTCATCCCAGGTGAGGGGGATGAAGATTGCTTTAAGGGTGGAATAAAGCAATAGCATTCCCCCGATGATGGTTAAGAGGTAGGCGGTTTGTTTATTGCTGAATGAAACGCTTGAAATCATTTTGCAAACATACTAAAAGGAATTGAAAAAGCCCTCAAGGTTTTAGGGCTTGAGGGCTTTTGGTTTTTATTAAACCTGAAAGGAGAAAAACCTTTCAGGATGGATGTTATATGCGAACCATGTTGAAGATATGACTAACCGTTTTTCCTTTTTTGATTTGGTAGGGATTGGCGACATTGGGGTGGAAACCGGGTGCTGATGCTACGGGTGCTGCTATGCCAAAAGGGAAATGTGGTTTGGTGAAACTGCCGTCTAACAAAGTGTGGAGGGTGATATTTTGTGAGGGGAAAAATACTTGTCCGTTATAAATCGGATGTCCTTCGGGGTCGAGCATGTAGCCTTCTGCTGTTGTTGTTCCGTGGGGGAAGTGGTTTATTTTTCTGGCATTCCAATACAAGGCATAATGGTCGGGATAGTCTTCGAGCATGGTGTTGACGATTGGGTCCACGTAGAGTTCGAGGAATTCAATTGATTTCATGATGAAGGGGTGAATGTCTGCTGTTTGTAGTACGCGGGCATCTATTGCTTCTTCGGTGGAGGTTTCTACTGAACGGTAGGCGGCTAATTTGTTCACGACATCTGTTCTTTGGATTACGCTTCCTCCGAAAGGTCCGAGAAGGGCGGCAATGGTGGGGGTGATGGTTAATAATGTTCCATCGCAAAAGGAGGCGATTCCGTTGTGATGATTTGCTTCGACTTGGGGTAATGTGAATTCTACTTTTGCTCTGTTGATTACATCTTCGATGCTTGCGAAATAGGCACTTCCGGCGGAGATCATTTTAAATTCTGCTTTACAAAGGAGGTCGAATTTGTTCCCGAGGTTGGTGGTAATGCCGTGGGTTGGGATGCCTTGTTTGGTTTGGGCTGCGATTCCTTTGAGGATTTCCTGATAGGGTTTGTCAATGGCTGCTGCGATGCCTGAACGCTTGGTTACATAGTCGTTTTCGGGGCTAATGATGACATGGACTGATTCGAGTGCCATGTTTTTTCTTTCTTTGTCTGGTGTTTTCATTTTTTTAAATTTTTAGTTTCAATTTTACGTTTCAAATACGGGAACGGTTAGCTGCGACTAAAAATTCGAGGGCGCAAACATACATTTTTTTATTTGATATTGCATCATGTGACAAAAAATTTGTTGAAGATTCTTTTTTGGGGTGGCGATTTTGAAAAGTGAAAACTGGGGTTTAGAGCTGCGACCTTGATTATTGGAGACGAGAGCGGTATTCTAAGGGTCAAGACTTGTATTATTGGAGCTACGACTTGTATTATTGGAGCTACGACTTGTATTATTGGAGCTACGACTTGTATTATTGGAGCTACGACTTGTATTATTAGAGCTGCGACTTGTATTATTAGAGCTATGACTTGTATTATTGGAGCTACGAGCGGTATGATTGAAGCAGCGAGGGGTATGATTGGAGCTACGAGGGGCTTAATTACTACAATTTTGCCCAAGTTTACGTTTGGAAGGGTTTTTTTTAGGAGGGGGATTAACGATGAATTAGTAATCCTTTTTAGGAATCAAGGCTTCGACTTTGAAATTATTAATGGCGATTTTCTTGTTTCCACTGTATAGGAAAATGATTTTTATTTTATCGTCAGGATGAAAAAAGTTGGGAGTGAGGTATTCAAAGAAAATGGTATTCCATTTACCCTCTTTGAAATTCTCTGGCTGTAATTTGTAGGAATGACCTTTTATTGAACGTCCTCCAGATGCTTCGGTATTGATAATTACTCCTGATTTTTCAATGTCGGTGCTATCATTTAATAGGACATCTACGCTCCCTGTTATATAAAAATAATTTTTTTGGGTAACATTGGTGTGGTCATTAAGGTAGGCGACATACTCTTTGTTATAAACCTCTAATTCTTTTGTAGAATCATTATTAAATAAAGGCTGAATGTCGAAATCGTTTTTGTCTCCTTTAAATTCGTTGTTACCTCTTTCGGGTTCTAATAATTTACGGTCTTCAGGACTACTGCTTAACTTGCCAAATGTCTTCCAATAATATCCTTTGGTCATGTATTGCGGTTCGATAATTCCGAGACACCATTGGCGACTTTGGAAAATGTTTAATGAAAAGAATGCAAGAATAAAAATTATCAATACAAATCGAACCAAGAGATTTTTATTAACAATAGTTTGCAGAATATATCCCAAAGGAATTGCCATTAGTCCATAAGTTTCGACCATCGGTCTTTGTCCGAAACTGGCAGCATACCACCAGTTTTCCCAACTTGATGTTATCCAAAGATTAATCAGGAATAGGGAAAATAATGCTCCGAAAATTTCTTTGTTCTTTTTAAAAAGAAAGAAGAAACCTGCAATTGCAAATGCCATAATCGGTGTGTAGAGTAGCCACCCTTTTTTATAACTGAATAAGAATTTTATTAAATAGGGAGAAAGAATGCAGAGCTTTTCGTTGTGAATATTTATCTTTAATATGTCGTTTGAGGCATACTGGAAGTAGGCAAATTGAGGAGCTAATAGGAGGATAAATACGATGATGAATGTCCATACATTTGTTTTGTAAAGAGAAAAATTTCTTAGTTTGCTTTTTAATTCCTCAAATGTTTTCACATTCCAAAACAAAGGAACAAGAATCCAAATCAATTCGATAGGGCGGCAATTGACAGCCCATGCAAGGGCGATGGCGCATAGGATTGCATATTTTTTTTGATGCGTTTGGAACCATAAATGTGTGAAATAAAGGATGCAAACATTCAGGGCAAACAAAAAACTATGAGGCATCCCATGGGCACTTCCAACATTGATAAACCAATTGGTGCCGCCACAAATTATTGCGATAGTAATTGCCGATATGACATCATTAAAATAGAATAATAAAAGTTTGCGTAAGTAAAATAAACCAAGGAAAGTAACAAGCAAAGAGGTGAATAGAATTGAATATTGATATGGGGGACTTAAACCATCGGCATCATATCCCAAGGGCTTTGCAAGGCTGTGAGCAATTAAAAACCCGGGTGCAAAAAAGTAGCTCAAACCGGAATTATAGATGATTCGTTTCTTGCCTTTTGGGGCGAAGGTTATTTGATAGAGCCAGATGTCATATTTTGTGGTTAGTTTCTGAATCCATGTAACATCTTTTATGGCAAGGTCGTGGTAAATGAAGGTTGCGGGGAGGTAGAGATAATAGCCGAAGACATCCCAATTAATGATGCCTGGAGGTTCGTGTTTTTTGAAACGGTCGCTATTAGATTCCCAATTGAAGATGAGGAGGGCGAGGATAATCAGGAGGACTGAAAGAAGGGAATAGGGGTACTTTTTGGCTTTCGGTGCTTGTTTTTGGGAGGGGGAATTGGGGAATTTGGTGGGTGGAAGGGGAATTAGTTTGTGATTCGTTTCTATTTTTGCAGCCATGAATGATAAAATTTCAAACAACCGCGTAATACAATTGACGTGCATTGTACTTGGCGCATTATTCTTAATGCATGATGCTTTTTATAATGGCTTCCCAATTCTTTATTCTGATACTTCAACTTATTTGAATACAGGATTTGAATACATAACCCCAAGTGATAGACCTATTACTTATGGTTACTTTTTGAGGATAGCAAGTTTAAATGGCTTTTCCTTGTGGTTTGCTGTTTTCTTTCAGTCCTTAATATTATCCTATCTCATTCATCAACTATTCAAATTAATCTTTGGCGAGAATATCAATGTCAGGTTTTTGGTGACGATGTTGTTTTTATCATTGTTCACTGGAGTTTCTTGGGTTTCAAGCCAGTTGGTTTCAGATATATTTACGCCGATTACGGTGCTATGCCTTGTACTTATTTTATTTGGGAATAACTCAAAAAGGAAGCTCTACTTTTTATATTTTCTGTTCTTCATATCTTGTGCTATGCACGTTTCGCATTTGATATTGTTTATTGGATTGTTGGTTTTGATTTTGCTCTTCAAGAAATTTATCTTCTCTGAAAACATTATCCCCAAAAAGAAAATCATCGTGCTATTTTGTTTGATAACATTTGGATTAATAACCATGGGACATGCGTTGGCAAGATCGCGACATGTTTTCTTTATGGGTGCAATGGTTGAACATGGAATTTTGAAAAAATATTTGGATGAAAATTGTGGAACCAAAGATTATAAACTTTGTCAATACAAGGATTCATTAAATATTCGGGCATGGCAATTTGTTTGGGAAGATTGGAGTCCGCTTTATAAATTGGGAAATTGGAATGAATCGAAAAAGGAAATAAATGAAATCATCTTTGCAACATTTATTACTCCTAAATATTTATGGATTCATGTAAAGGAATCTATCAAAGCAACAATAGACCAGTTAGAGAAATTCAGAATAGGGGATGGCAATGGAGCATTCCATGAAGAAACAAGATTGTATAAAAGAATCCAATTATATCTGCCAAATGAAATGGAGCAATATCGAGATTCAAAACAGTATAATGAAGAATTATCAATGATAGATTTTGGTAATACTATTATCTATTGGGTTATGATAGTATCTATTATTGTTCTTTTGGTTTTATCAATTATAAACAGAAGCCTCTTTAGTAAAACGTTTTTGTCAGTTATTATAATCTTAATTCTTGCGATTCTATTGAATGCCTGGGATTGCGGAACTTTTGCAAATGCCATTGATAGGTTAGGTTGTAGAATGATGTGGATGATTCCTCTGTTATCTTTACTAACATTATTCAGGTTTTTAGATACACGAAAAAGAAATCAAATCTAATATTCCATACATTTTGTACTTTTGTCTTTTCAAACAAAAAATATTACGATGAATAAATTATCCTTCTTCCTTTTAACTTCATTGCTTATTGCTTCAATAAGTTATGGACAAAATCCTGCTGCAAAATGTGCTGATGCTTTGGCTCATGAAATAATTATTCCTTACAGTAGCTCTAATGATTCTACCTGTCATTTAGGGAATGATTTTATGGATGCTAACACAGTTCCTTGCGGGAACACCAACTTTCTTGGAGGTGAAGACAGGCTGTATGTTTTTACTGCAAATGTATCAGGAAACATTCAGGTGAGGGTAAATACTACGACAGAATGGATTGGTATTTTTGCTTATATCGGATGCCCAAGTAATGGTATTTGTGTAGGAACGCATGGAGACCAATCGGGAATTGAGAACCTGACTTTTTATGCAATAGCAGGGATTACCTATTATGTAGTTATTGATACTTGGTCGCTTCCTTATTGTATTCCAAGCTATAATATTTACATTGGTACTCCATCTCTCCCAACCCATCAGGATTGTTTAGGTGCTATTCCAATTACTTCATGTATATATACGCAATATGATACTTTGCATGGAACAGGATTAATTCCAAATGAAATTGACACAACAATATCTTGTTTAAAACACGGGGAACAGAACAGCATGTGGTACACTTTTACTGTTCAACAAAGTGGAAACCTAAATTTTCTAATAACACCTTTTACTTGGGATAATGATAATGATTGGGCACTTTATAATATTACAAATAAACCTTGCGATTCGATTTATTACCTCCCTTCAATGTTGGTAAGTTGTAATCAATCTTATTGGACAGGTGCAACAGGACCTAATGGTGGTTCATCTTTTAATTATCAAGGTAACCTGGGTAGTGCTTTTAATGCTGAAGTCCCAGTTTTAGCTGGAGAAACCTATGCACTTATTGTAAATTATGAGGATATTAATGTTTATGTAAGGACTGGTTATACAATAAATTTCTGTCAGTCTACTGCTGTTTTATTTGATAGTATTCCACCCAAGCTAAAACTTATTGTTGCGGGGAATAGTTGTAATTCGGATAGTTTGAAGATTAAGTTTTCGGAGAAGGTGCAGTGTGGTAGTGTGGAGTGTTCTGATTTTGCCTTGACGGGTCCGGGTGGTCCTTATACTATCACTGCTGTTCACAGCCTTGTGTGTGATACGAATGGTCATGGTGATTCTACTTTTGTATTGAGTGTGACTCCGCATTTGATGGGCGGGACTTATCATTTGATTTTTGATGGAACTATTTTGGATCTTCATAACATCCCTTTTGTTATTCCTTACGATAAGCCATTTTATGTATCATCTTTTACTGCTGCTGAAACCATTGCATCGGCACCTTGCAACAGTCCTACGGGGAGTGTAACCATTGCGCCGAATGGAGGGACGGGACCCTATACCTACAACTGGAGTCCGCCAGCGGGGAATAATTATTATCTGGTAAATGCTGCTTCGGGGATTTATTATTTGACGATTATCGATGCCAATGGATGCAGGCTTGATACAACTGTGATTATTGGTAATGATTCGGGCTTGGTTGCGACGGCGCGAGACACGAATGTTTCCTGTCATTGGGGGAACGACGGGAAGGCTTTTGTAACGAGTGTTGCTGGTGGGAATGCGCCATATTCTTATCTTTGGTCGTCATCGGCAGTTACGAATGATTCGATTACGAATCTTGCGGCAGGGACATATTTCTGTACAGTTACTGATGCTTCGGGATGCCGGTTTGTAACGCAGTCTATCATTACTGAACCTGATTTATTATCTGCCAATGCAGGGACTAATCAGAGTATATGTTTTGGTTCGGGATTGCTGCTTGGTGCTTTGAATCCGGCAGCCGGAGGAACACCTCCTTATACTTATTTATGGAATCCGAATAACACTTTGAATGATTCTACAGTTGCACATCCTATGGCATCGCCAACGGTTGCTACTTCTTATACCTTGACCGTGAAAGATGCAAAGGGATGTATGGCTTTTTCGACTGCGGTTGCTATTGGAATTAATCCTTTGCCTTCTACTCCTGTTGTTACGGTTAATGGGTCGCAGCTTACTTCGAGTGCTGCTTTGAATTATCAGTGGTGTTTCAATGGGGTGCCTGTAACGGGTTCTACGAATCAGACTTTCACGATTGGGGCATTTGGGGCTTATACGGTGATTGTTACAGATGCGAATGGATGTAGTGCTGTTTCGTTGCCTTATGGGTTTGTAGGGATTCCGACTATTCAGAATGAGCCACCACGGTTTAGTTTGTTTCCTAATCCGAGCAATGGGAGGGTTGAGATTGGGTTTAGCATTACGAAGCCACAACATTTTGTGTTTAGTGTTTATGATTTAGCAGGACGGGAGGTTTATGTTGATAGGAGGACAATAGGGGAGGGGAAGTATAGTCAGGGGTTTGATTTCTCTCGGTTGGCGAAGGGGATTTATACATTTCGGTTGGTGTCGGAGGGGTACAATACGGTGAGGAAGATTGTTGTTGAATAAACTCTGTGAATCTCTCTGTAACTATTACATAAACTACACAGAGATTCACAGAGGAATAACCAAAAAACTATGCAAGACCAATCCAAAATAAGTACCATGCGGTTGATGCTAATCTTTAGCATTGTGCTTACCGGTGTTAAGTTTTTTGCATATCTTATTACCCGATCGAATGCAATTTTGTCGGATGCTTTGGAATCTATTATCAATGTTATTGCAGGGAGTTTTGCGCTATACAGTATTCATTATGCTGCGAAACCCAAGGATGAAGATCACCCATACGGTCATGGGAAGATTGAATATTTGTCTGCGGGATTTGAAGGAGGCTTGATATTGATTACCGGGTTTGCTATTATTGGGAAAGCTATTTATAATTTCTTTCATCCGCAGCCAATTGAGAATATAAGTATGGGGGTTTATCTTTCAGCTTTCTCTGGACTATGCAATTATTTTATGGGGATGTTTCTGATTAAAAAAGGAAAGAAATATCATTCTGTTTTGATGAATGCTGACGGGAAACATTTGATTGCGGATACCATCTCGAGCGGTGCGCTGATCATAGGGTTGTTGATTATTCATTTGACAGGTTTTTTATGGTTCGATAATGTGCTGGCTATTCTGCTGGGATTATTTATATTGTTGACGGGGTATAATATCACGAAGCAATCTATCATGGGCTTGTTGGATGAAGCCGACAACGAGACTATCGGAATCATGATTTATATCCTTAACCAAAACCGACAAATAAAATGGATAGATATGCACAATTTGCGAGTATTGAAATACGGTTCTTATTTGCATGTAGATTGTCACATTACCTTGCCTTGGTATTTGAGTTTGGAGGAGGCACATACAGAAGTAACGGCTGTCGAAGATCTTTTGAATAAAAATCTGGAAGGACGGGTAGAATTTTTTATTCATGCCGATCCATGCCTTCCAGGTTCTTGTCCGATTTGTATGATTGAGGATTGTAAGGTTCGGCAATCGCCGTTTGTAAAAAAGTTAGAATGGAATACTGTTAATCTGCTTCCTGATAAGAAGCATAGTATCCTGACTTGAAAAACTTATCTATGGGTATATTGATTCATGATAACAAGAAAATAACCAGACTTATTTTGTTTTTTTGTGGGTTATTAATTCTTGCTTATACAGTGATCAGAGCCTCATTACTTTCGATTACATCTGACGAGAGCCACACTTTTATTGAGTTTGTAAATAAGGGAATAATATTTCTTTCAACTTATGACAGAGCCTCGGCAAACGACCATTTCCTAAATACATGGTTGATGGAAATTACGACTTATATTTTTGGAATAAATGAATTGAGTTTACGCTTACCGAACCTGCTTGCACACTTTTTATTTTTACTATTCTCTGCGAGATTGCTGTTAAAGTTCCAATCACCTATTTTAATAATTTGTTCGTTTCTTATACTGAATTTGAACCCTTTTCTGTTGGATTTTTTTATGTTAGCGAGAGGCTACGGTATTGCTATTGGACTTATGATGATTAGCCTGTTTTATTCTTATTTATTCACAGTAGAAAAACAACCTTATATTTATGCTTTTATTTCAATTTTTGTATCGGCATTGGCAGTCCTTGCAAGTTTTACATTGATTGGGTATTTGCTTGTCAATGCAAGTATTTTAATCCTTTTCAACTTGCATAGAATTATTATCAAGGAGAAAAAAAATAAAACAAAGTTTATGACATCCATAATTATCCAAAGTGTTGTGCTTCTATCGCCACTTTCGGTTTTATTATTTGCTCTTCCCGTCATACTAAATATGAACCATTCCACTGCACTCTTTTGGGGTGGAGAAACAGGGTTTTGGAAGGATTCAGTGTTTTCATTGATTACAGGATTGACATACGACCATCCCTTTATGCGTCATTTGAGAAATGGTATTCAGATTGGGGTTATCATTGTTTTGATTACTTCAATCATCATGATTTTTGCAGGGTATAGAAAGACGAAATCTACCGAAAGATATTCATTCATGTCGTCACTTTTTGTGATTTTATTTATTTGTTTTCTGATGAACTTTTTTGAATACCAAGTGTTGGGAATCTTGTATCTGCAAGAACGAACGGCGTTATTTTATTTCCCTTTATTTATTCTTTTAATGGCATTTCTATTTGATGATTTGATAAGACAAAGGAGTAAATTATTCACGGGAATCATTGTGGGAATTGCAGTGCTATTTTTATGTAATTTTATTGTTAATATAAATTTTCATTATGTCAAATCATGGAAAAAAGAAGCTGATACGAAGGATTTGATTGAATATATAACTCAAAACAAATCGGCTTTGTGTAATGGTGAAAAACGTGTTTCTTTATCTGTATTCAAATGGTGTTGGTTATACGATAACGACATCTATTATTATAAACAAAGAAACCACTTGGATTGGTTGAACTTTACAGGATATTATTATTACAAGGATGCCACAGACTTTGTCTTCCTCGACAAGAGAGATGTTGATTCGCTCTATAATCCTTCGTTGAGGTTTGCGAAAGATTTCCCGTGTTCGGATATGAAATTGTATGTGAAAATGGGGAAGTAATGCTACTCTTCGGCATCCATCTTGAGCTTGAGGATGGTGGTATCGTTGAGAATATATGCAGGTAGTTTTCCATCATTATTAAACGCCATTTTGATGCCTTGCGATTTGAATTTAGCTACCGTTTGTTCATCAGGCAGTGTCTCGTAAGCACTGATCCCTGTGTAAAACATGATGGCTAAATGTTCATATTTCTTGACATTGAATAACTGATAATCCGTAGCTCCTAATTTATTCGGAAGGTCTTTAATTACCCTCGTATCTTTGGTAACTTGATAGGTGTAGGTGTCTTTATTTTCGGGGGAGTTGACATGGTTTTTGTAAATCCTTTTGTAATTAATATCTGAATAACCGAGGGCTGAAAGTGCAAGAAATGGAATCAGTTTCGCGGCGATATTTCCTTTCGGTAATTTGGAGTTTATTAAATTAAATAATTGATCTATCAAGGAGCCGAGGGCAATATAAAATATAGAGCATACGATTAAACAATAAGGTGTCATTTTTGTATTGGCGATGGTATAAAAAATATAGACGGCGAGGACGCTGAAGGTGAAAACGATGCGGTGCGACTGGTTCTTTAATCGGATTAATAAAAGCACGAATGCCACGATCATCAGGTATGGAAATACGTCGCCATGCCCATAGATTTCTTTGAAGCCGAAGAAGTGAAACCATACGTTGCCGGTATGTCCGTCAAGCCCTTCGGTGAAGTGGGTTTTGGCATAATGATATTCGTACCAGCTTTCGATGGGATACTTAATCCAGGTATAAATTTGCCAGGGAAGGACGACGAGGGCGGTCATTAATAAACTTAAAAAAGCATCCAAATAATTCTTCCCTATCTTCCTTTTTTCTTTATCCATTAAAATGGAAATTCCCCAGCCTCCGTAAATCAACAATCCCATTATCCACTTCACTAAGATGGCGCAGCCGACAAAAATTCCTATCAACAAAACCCACTTCAGTTTGCCTGTTTTTTCGTATTCCATAAATGCCCAAATGCTGCATGTTACATAAAATAAAAAGGCGATATCGTCGTGATCGGTGGGTTGGAATCCGGTGGCTAATTCATGCACGAAATATGACAGTGAAAACAGGAATGCAGCATAATATCCCACCCGTTCATTGAGCGATATTTTGCCCATCCGATAAATCGGAAATACGAGCATCGCGACCATCGTCAGGCTGGGGATGCGAACCGCTACTTCATTCACGCCAAACAGTTTCATGCTGATCGCCATTTGCCACATAAACAGCGGTTGTTTGTGCAACCACAAGGTGCATTGGGTCCATTCTTTATAACTATTGGGCATGACGGATTCGAGGCGCAACATCGGTTTCAAAGGATTCGTCATCATATTTTTTGCGACCAAGGCATGGAAACTTTCATCCCAAAAATAGAGGAATTTGGAAAGACTGCAAACGTACAATCCTAAAGCGAAACATCCCATAAAAAGAAGAATTAATGCCCCTCTTTTCTGCTCGCTGAATTGGAATGTCGCGAGGCTTAAAATATAGAGTGCGAGGGCTACATAAATCAGCAGGTAGGGGTAGGTGAAGGACAGCATTTGGATTAATTTTATAAATTTAATGCTGCAATACTACATCAAAATGGGGAAAAGGCTCTTCGCCATTCCAATCTATTAATTAAAATTGGTCGCTTCTTTTTTGTCTGTAAGGTCGCCCTTACGCTCTATAATGTTGACATTATGCTCCATAATGTTGACTCCGCCGGACCATAAGGTTGACCCCGCGGACCATATCAACAGGTTTAATCCATTGCAAAATAGGGAATGAAAAGAGGGGGCTGGGGAATAACTCCTCCGAAATACTCCTTATATTATGTAATACGATGATTTTTTTAGAAGCATAAAATCAACATGCGAGACCTCGAAAAGTTCTTTTTTGGGAATTTCGGGGTTTTCAGGCAATTTTTTTTTGGAATTACTCAAAAAAATATTTGAGGAGTTATGAACCACCTTTTTATGATTCAAAATAGAATCCAGTCTTTTCCGTTAAAAGGCTTATAATAAAGCATTTAAAGGCATTATTCAGGTGCTGGAAAGGCTCTCTTTTGGATGGAAATACCCCCTCCGAAAAGGGGTGATTTTAAAGAATGTTGATAAATTTTTCAGAAAAAATTTGAAGAAATATTTGGTGGTTACTTTTTTTTTTCTTAATTTTACATTTCTAAAATGAATATATAACCATATAAAACTTAACTAATGCAAAAAATCAAACTAATCGCATTGCTTGTTATGTGCCTTGTTGGAAGCACATTTGCTCAAATTTCACCATCTTCGAGCCAAACACCAAACGCCCTGATTCAGGGACAACCCAACATTAATCCTACTGTTATTTATGAGAACGGGCAAGTAAAACAAAACCCGAATTCCAGCTCTAATAATAACAATATGACGAATCCTAACGGTGCAAATCAAAACTCAAACCACAGTAACCATCAGAAAAATGGGAATCATGTGTTGGGGCATTATTGGGATACGACCATGTGCGGATTGAACTATACCCAAGGCTCTACCTTGGTCGAAACCAGGTATAACCAATATGCTGTTTCAACAATTGGCAGTGGAAACCCAGCCCATGTAACGATTTCTGCGTTGCCGCCAAATGCTATTGTAGTAAAGGCATTGGTTTATTGGGAAGTGTCTTATCAGGCAGGTTCTTCTACTACCCCCACCTTAATTACAACCAATCCAAGTGGTCCGGTAGATACCATTACCGCAACTATGATTGGACAAGATGGACCCAAATGTTGGGGAGATATTGGGACACGAGCCTTCAGGGTTAACCTTCCGGTTGGTTCTACAACTAATGGGGGGGCTATCGGGTGTAATGGAATTTATACTTTCAATATCGGTGGTAATTCTGCTTGGGAAATAGATGGAATTACTTTAATGATTATTTATCAAGATCCGAGCGTAACCTATAATGGAAGTATTTATCTTGATGATGGATGTATTTCTTCTTATGCACAGGTCATCACAGATGATGTTGCCGGTTTGACTGTTTGCCAAGTTCCTTCCTATGGAGATGCCTTTAGTATTGTTACCGATATGCAGGATAATATTAATAGTGCGGTGCATAATGCTAAATTCAACAATGTGCAATATACTAATGCCTTCCCGAATTCATTTTATAATTTCGATGAGCATACCTCTAATTATACTTCGGGACAAACTATTTGTACTAATGGATATGATGGTGGTTCTTGTAGTTGCGATTGTTATGCATGGATTATGACCGGATGTTACTTCCAAACCGCTTGCACCACTTGTACTCCTACTAATGGTTCGAACATGACCTTAACGATGGACTCGACTAATACTACCTGCAATCAGGCAAATGGTACCGCTACCGTAAACGCTACGGGTGGTAATTCTCCTTATACTTATCATTGGTCTAACGGGCAATCTACACAAACGGCTACGGGTTTAGGAGCCGGTGTTTATTATGTTACAGTTGTGGATGCTAGTGGTTGCCATTCTCAAATTGATAGCGTAACAATATTTTCAAGTGCTTCGGTGATAGTTAATCTGACGGTAACAAATGTAACATGCTTCGGGTTATCTACCGGACAAATCATTGCGGATACCAGTGGCGGTATTGCTCCTTTTATTTATCAATGGTCGCCTACCGGAGGAAATACCTTGACGGCAGCAAATATCCCTGCCGGCATTTATACTTTCTTAATAACGGATGCTATCGGATGTACTAAGGCAGTATCTGATACGGTTACTGAACCTCCATTACTTATTGCGACATCTGCTCCAACAGGAGAACTTTGCTTTAATACAGCTACAGGTACTGTTCCGTTAGATGTTTCAGGAGGAACACCCGGGTATTCCTATTCATGGTCGCCAGCACAAGGTAATGTCGCTACTGCAATTAATCTCTTTGCAGGAATTTACAATGTTACCATTACCGATGCCAATGGTTGCACGGTTACTAATAATGCCGTAGTTACCGAACCGGCACAATTGACATTAAGCCTTTCTCCGAATACGACCATTTGCATTGGGCAAACGGCTAACTTAGCAACCTTTGTTGGTGGGGGTACGCCAACGTATTCTTACGCTTGGGACAATGGTTCGATAGCGGCTACCCAAACTGTGAACCCAGTAGTTACCACTACTTATAACGTAACAGTTGCCGACATTAACGGATGTACCGCTACTACTGCCCCGATAACTATTTTCGTCAATCCTCCTTTGGCTGTGGTGGCGCAGGCTTCTGCTCAAATATGCCAAGGACAATCGGCTACCATCAGTGCGGTGGCTACGGGCGGTAACGGAAATTATACTTATACTTGGGATAACGGTATCGGGGTGGCAACGGGAATTATTACCGTAACGCCATCCATTACTACCATTTATACCGTAGTGGTTACCGATAATTGCACCATCCCGAATGTTTCTACCTCCGATACGGTGGTGGTTAATTCCGCTCCGCAGATTTCATTCAGCGGATTCCCGTTAAGAGGATGCGCCCCGTTATCCGTGAAATTCACCAATGCGACCACCTCTTCCTTACCTATCATTAAATGGGATTGGGATTTCGGTGATGCAACAGCGCATAACGACTCTATCGAGCCTACCCATATTTATTACAACCCAGGTATCTTCAATGTTACCTTGACGGCGATTTCATCCAGCAATTGCATCTCTACCCTGACCGATTCAGCTTATATAGATGTGTATCCTGTGCCGGTTGCCCGCTTCTTGATTGACCCGTTGGTAACGACCATTATCTCCCCTGAAATTACTTTTACAGACCAATCGCAGGGAGCCGATACCTTATATTATGACTTCGGCGATGGCAACACGACGACCTTGCGCAACCCATTCCATACCTACCAAGATACCGGAATGTACTGGATTACGCAATATGTAATGAACAATTACGGCTGCGTAGATTCTATCATCGGGACGGTTACGATCATGACGGATTATGAATTCTATATCCCATCTGCGTTTAGCCCGAATGGCGACGGAATGAACAATTACTTTATGGGCGTAGGCAGAAATGTGAAAGAATATGCGATGACCATCTTCGACCGTTGGGGCGAGTTATTATTCCATTCCGATGACATGGGCATCGGATGGGACGGCACCTTCAACGGCGTGAATTGCAAGCAAGATACCTATATCTACGATTTCAAATTCAGGGATAATACCAACATCGCCCACCAATTCACGGGGCATGTAACCCTACTCCGATAGTAAGAAATCAAACAAAAGACGATGACGAAGGAAGGATATATAAATTATGAAATGACCATTTCAGATACTATGTATCCTTCCTTTTAATTAAATATATAATGAATTACGGCGCAATAAATATAGATGTGGAGACGATGGGAGGAACTCCTGTTTTTAAAGGAACGAGGGTTACGATTCAATCCTTGTTTGATTATATTGAAACGGGCGAAACACTGGAGGAATTCTTGGAAAATTTCCCTTCTGTATCCAAACAACAGGCGATTGAAGTACTGGAAATGGCTAAATTTCAAAATTTTAACAAAATTACATTATAATTCCCATGACCACCCCTATATATACAGCCCCCAAAATGATCCAAGGTAGCTCCCAAGTGAAGGAAATTATAGGTATTAAAACTCCGCAAACGGTTAGAAGCGAAGCGCAAATAGGTATTAGCAGAGCGCAAATAGGTATTAGCGGAGCACAAATAGGTATTAGCGGAGCGCAAAGGGTAATTAGCGGAGCGCAAATAGGTATTAGTGGAGCAATAATAGGTATTAGCGGAGCTCAAATAGGTATTAGCGGAGCAATAATAGGTATTAGCGGAGCTCAAATTCTGCCATTTACTCATCAAAATAGAAAAATTACAAACTAAATAATATGGAATTAACTATAGAAAATTATGTAAAAACCAACGAGGCAGAGTTGGCTGACCAATTGGACAGGATGAAATTAAGGTTGCCGAGTTATGCCTCGAAATACGGCATCGCCTCGGGCATCGTTACCCAGCAAGCGAAAGATGCCAACTGGTGGAGGTATTATCATACCAAGCACGAGGGAGTGCCTGACTATGGCAAAGGATGGACGGTATTGGGAAAACATAAATTGCATGGAACGGGTACCACGGGTACCATCTGGCCCCTCGGGCAGGATGTTTCCACACCTGCGGTGGATGTTACAGATGGTATTATACCTCGTTATTGTTCGCTTGTTCAAAGCATGAAGAATCAAAAATTGATTTATCTTCATGACGATGGTACAGACATGGGTTTCGAGGCAGAGCATGGCACGGTGGATCCTACCCTGGCAAAGCCGAATCTGAAGATTATTTTGGTTGGCGGCGGACATCCGTATCTGACCTACACGAAAGGCGTTTATCAAGGCATCGAAATACAGGTGGATAGGAATGACGGGCATGGAATGGTGCCGTTATTCAGCCCTACGAACCCGTATTATACCGACAACTTTGCGTTGCCGCCAGTTAATACCAGTGCGCTGTGGAAATATCAGGCAATTTATTTGCTCGACGACCAACGGGTAGGCATTTGGTGTAATATCGTTCCCGTAACCGTTCGCGGAATATAAAAGTATAAGACGAAGAAAATAAAAGCTAACAACATAAAATTAATGAAACAAAATATGAAGCAATCAAACAAACTTATGAAACAAATTTTAACCGCCGCAGCAGGAGTCCTGATGCTCGTCATGCTGAATATCAGCAGCAGCAAAGCACAGAATGCAGCCTTCTTCCAGCCTCTGGATACCAATGGAATCAGCCATTGGACGGATACCGTTTGTAATCTGCCCGTTACCCTCGGCATTACGCATTATGGCGGCGACAGCACCACGAGCTATACCATCGTACCCATTCCGTATAACCCCTATCCGTATGCCGGCACCAACTGTACCTGGCCCAATACTTGGAACGATGATGAATACGCAGCGTGTATCACGTTGCCGTTTACGTTTTGCATTTATTCCAATAGCTACACGTCTGTCGTGGCGGCTTCGAATAATTTCCTCGCCTTCCAATGCGCTTTGGGCGGACAATATGCTACGTGGCCCAACTCGCCGCTGCCCAGCACTTCCATCATCACCACTGGCGATAGAACCGCCATTTGCTGTCCTTGGGAAGACTTATTCCCTGTCGCAAATAATGCCACCCAATATACCTGCGTCAAGTATGATGTGTATGGCGTGGCACCGTTTCGCCGCTTCGTGGTATCTTGGATAGATGTTGATTTTTATGGATGCAATGCACTGCATACCAAAAACCAAGTCGTGTTACACGAAGGCGAAAACGCAATAGATATGTACATCCACGACAAGCCGATTTGTACCACCTGGAATGGGGGAAATGCTACGGAAGGAATTCAGAATTCTACCGCCACCGCCGCGACCACCGTTACCGGAAGAAATGGGGTGCAATGGTCTGTTACGAACCCTGAAGGCTATCGTTTTATCCCGAATAATTCCCCTTATCAAACCATCACCTGGACAGGACCGATGATTATCGGACCTACCAACCGCGATTCAATCGTGGCAGGAGCTTCGGGAGATTATATTTGTCATGTTCACTATGCTTGCGGCAATGTGGATGCCGTAGATACCTTCACCGTCGTGGTGAAAGACAGTATCTCGAGCTGGGCAGCCACGCCTGATAGCTGCGGAAACCATACCGGTACGCTTACTGTTACCACCAGCGGAGTGGCACCTTTTACGTATGCTTGGTCTCCATCGGGGCAGACAGGACCAACGGCTACCGGATTGGGATGGGGATTATATACCGTAACTGTAACTGATGCCAATGGATGCTGGATTGATACTGTTTTAATGGTGGATTCTGTTTCTTCATTAAGTGCTAATGGTACGATTATCCAAAATGTATCTTGCTTCGGGGGTAGCGATGGAGCTATATTCGTTTCCGCTTCTGGTGTTGGTCCTTTTACCTATGCGTGGACACCGACCAATTCTACCGCCACCACAGTTTCTAATTTAAGTGCCGGGAATTATACTTGCTTCGTCGTTAATCCGAATAACTTATCGTGTGCCGCACATGTTTATTTGACAGTAACCGAGCCGCCAGTATTGACGGTTATTGCATCGCCGTATTCACCGCCATTCTGTTCTTATCTGCCGACTGGTGCCGATACTGCCAATGTCGGGGGAGGTACAATGCCGTATGCTTACTTATGGTCGAATGGTAGCACCGATGCTATCAATGCCGCGCTCCTGACAGGCACTTATATCGTTACCATTACCGATGCGCATGGTTGTACTCAAAGCAGTTCTTCATCGGTTTCGATACCATTTTATTTGTACATCACCTCTTGCAATGATACAGGCTTCTGCCAAGGCGATTCTACCCAAATAAGCGTCTCGGTTACGGGTGGTTATACCCCTTATGCCTATGCTTGGAATACCTTTGGGGCGAATGGAAACCCTACGTATGTGCATCCTATTACCACTACGAATTATGTGGTAACCGTTACTGATGCCCAGGGCTGTACCATCGTTTCTACCCAGATTAATGTTCATGTAGATCCTACCCCGAACCCTGTATTCCTTGGCGAACCGATTGATGGTTGTATCCCGCTGAATGTTCAATTCACCGATCATTCCACTTGCAGCCAAGCGATTGTGAAATGGAAATGGAACTTCGGTGATGGCTCAAACTATTCCGATTCTACTTCGCCATTACATACCTATTACGATGCCGGAATCTTCAATGTATCGTTGACCGTTACCTCTGTTTCGGGATGCTTCGCGACACTGACCGATTCAGCCTATATCAATGCCTGGCCCCTCCCGACTGCAAGGTTCACTATTGACCCTCCGATTACCAGTTTGTTAAGCCCTGAAATACATTTCTATGACCGCTCGCAAGGTGCTGATACCGTCGTTTACGATTTCGGTGATGGTACTTATGCCACCTCCCGTGATGTATTCCATAGCTATGCCGATACCGGCACCTACTGGATTACGCAGACCGTTTACAACAAATTCGGATGTGCTGACACCATCAACGGAACCGTAATTATTACCCCTTATTACACCTTCTATATTCCGAATGCGTTTACACCAGGAACGAACGGTATCAACGATGTATTCCAACCGTATGGCACAGGAATTTTTGAATATACCATGGAAATATTCGACCGTTGGGGTGAGAAATTATATACTTCCACCGATTTAAGCATGCCATGGGACGGGATGATTAATGGAGAAATAGTCCTCGAATCAACGTACCTGTATTACATCAGGATAAAAGATTACGAAAAGGTGGCTCACGAATACTATGGAAAAATAACCGTACTCCGGTAACAGCCCCTCGTTAGGAAACTATAATTGAAACCCCCTTCGATTATTCGGAGGGGGTTTTTTTATTCCCCAAAGCAACAAACTTAAACTAAAAATAAACTTAATTAAATTAACAAAAATGAAGAACAAAATCGTAACATTTGTAATCGTAATCATGTCCTACATCCTGGAGTGGAAAAAGGTAGTGGCATCGGAAGTAAAACCTATTGGAGAAGGTCTGAAATTCTCCTTCCCGAACACATGGAAAGGCAGAACGCTTGCCGAAAAATTAAGGCAACGGAAGGGCTTTGAAAACTGCATTATTATCCTCACCGATGACCACGGAACAGCGTTGAAATTAGAACGCGCAATGCCCATTGTTTTGATGTCATTACCTGACCCTAACCAAGTAGTAAAAGGAGTGCTGAACATGACGGGTAAAAATAAAAGCGAAACCGTAGAACTCGGCAGACAAATAATTTCTGATTGCACGGGCAATATTCACGTTACGGTGGTAAGCGGATTACTCACCTTAGCGACCACTTCGGTGGACGATTATGAAGATGCTCACGGACCAGCGGTAAGCGAATATTACAGAGCGATGATTACCGCTTTAGAGCCTATTCTCCACCTCTTCAACACCTTTGTTCAAAATCCGGCTAACAGAGCACACGCCATCTCGACGTTACAGAGTGGCGGCTTCCATGTCGTAGGTCCGGGAGGAAGACATTTGGCTGTGTTCGGGGTACGGAATTCAGTAGTAGCAGGAGAATTTTTATTAACTGGCGATGTAGATCAGGATGACAAGGTTGGCATACACGACTGGTGGTATTCATTAGATAATATCACCTGGACAAGGCTGCGACCGACCAAAAAGAATCATACCAAAAAGGGAGGTTTTACCCGCGGTACTTTGGTTTATTTCCGACATGAATTGATTATTGATGATGATGATAATCCTTATGGATTGAGCGACCCGATTTCTCGCACTGCTTTATAATCAAAAAGGCATCCGCTCAAAATAGCAGCCCTGAATCCTATAAGATTCGGGGCTGCTTTTTTATTACAAGCAATTGTTTTCATTCCAATAGCTACTGTGGTCATGACAATAGCTACCGTGGTCATGACAATAGCTACTGTGGTCATGACAATAGCTACCTTCCTCAAGACAATAGCTACTGTGGTCATAACAATAGCTACTGTGGTCATGACAATAGCTATTGTGGTCATGACAATAGCTACCGTCTCATACCAATAGCTATTGTGGTCATGACAATAGCTACCGTGGTCAAGACAATAGCTATTGTGGTCAGACTAATTGCTACCGTGAACTTTTTTAGCTGTAAAAAGGGGAAATTTCTGGAAAAAGAGGTGGGAGGCATCCCTATATATATGCAGCTTTTTTTGGAAGGGGGGGGTGGAATGATAAATATTATTAGTAGATTTGCAGCGATAATAAAACATATTCTAACTAATAAAATTAAAACAATGAAAAAAATCTTAACAAAATGTTTAATGGTCGTGCTGGGCATGGTCATGGTAATTAATATAGTGAATGCAACACCTACAGTTTCTGTTACAGGGCATGCCAACCCAGCTTGTAGCAATTTATGCGATGGCTCTATAGAGGTAACAGTGACTAATGCACCTTCAGGAGGTATTCCATATGCCACAATTGATGGGGATGTTACTTTGCCGACGGAAATTAATTATTATAATGGTGGTACTACCTGGGTTATGTTTTTTAACCACATCTGTACAGGATACAAAACCATAATTATTTATGATTTTTATTTTTTCTCACCTACTATCACAGTTGGGACTTCTGATTTTACCCTTACCGCACCTTCTGAAATAGTCCCTAATATTACAGCCACTCATCCTCCAATATGCCTTGGAGGAAATGATGGGTTCATAACTCTTCATCCAAGTGGGGGAACAGGGACCTATCATTTTAAACTTTATGGCACTGGAGGAAATCAAAATAATAGTCCGTTTACTCAAGGACCAGATGCTAATGGAGATTACTCGATATTCAATTTGAATGGTAGTTCAACAAAAATTGGTGTTATTGATCAAAGTGGATGTTCTGTTATCTCAAATCCTTTTGCATTAGGAGATCGAGTTGGATCTGTTATTTAAGTGAGAACGTCTTCAAAAAATGTTACTTGCAATGGTGCAGATGATGGTGTTGTAAAGGTATTTCCAGTTATCCAAGATGCAAGTTATCCTTATCATTGTGAACTTACAGGGGTAAATGTGAACTATGATGAGCCTTCAGATATTAATAATATTAATGAAATAGGATACTTTAACAATTTACACCCGGGAACTTATACTTTATCCGTTCTTAATGATGATGGATGCAGTCCAATAAGTATGCAAACCACATTTACAATAACTCAACCTGCCCCCATTACATATAACGCACATTTTGATTGGGGTTATCCCGTTTCGTACTTAACAGTTGATAATATTCAGGGCGGAAATGGCTTTGATGTTCTTGCTTATACTTATTATGTACATATTGACTCTCATCATGATTGGGCACTTAATTACCAAGGTCAATATTCTATCACAAACCCGCCACAAGGTGATCATGTTATATATATTGTTGACACAAAAAATTGTCAATCAGCAGTGATGCATGTATCTTCTTATTGACCAAACATTCTAACAAATACGCCCCTTTACGTTCCTGTCAGATTACCACAAATTCCTTCATAAAAAAAGCGGTACACAGTGTGCCGCTTTTTTTTAATGAATATACTATCAAATAAGGCTTACTCCCGGAACCGGAAATTCATCTTCTTCAAAAGGTCTTTCGAGGGATGAAGATAAACAAAATACCGACCGCCGAGGAGGATAATATCGCGGCTGTATTCTGGATTTTGTTCCAATTTATAAACCCCTTCTTTCATCCAAATCAAAGCCGTCGGTTTGCACGCATTCATCGCCTTATCCACCAATTCCGGGTAACGAGGATACCGGTCAATCGGCGATAACGAACGGCATATAAGCGATTCATTACTGTAAAAAATAAAGCTCCATTGGGTCATCCCATCTATCGTGAAGGCATCATGCACACCATGGTCGGCAAGGTATGTAATGACCTCTTCCACCCTGCTTTTTTCAGGAATAGTGCTCTTGCTTTCAGGCAAAAAGTTGAAGTCCTTAAACTCTATCAACGCCCCGATACAGAAAATAAACAGGATGCTTACGAAGGCATAGAAGTATTTTAAGAATTTCTTTTGTTGGATAAAATCTATCACCTCGACTCCCATCCAACACACCAAAAATTGGGAGTAGGGGAGGAGGTACCTTGCGCCATAATTCTTGGTGAAGAAGGGCGTGTAAGCAATCGTGAAAAGGATGGAAATACAAAACACGGATGACCATACAAGGTACTTTTTGTTGATGATTCGGTAGCCTTGTATCGCGAATAAAAGGATTAAAAGACCATCGAAAAGGTAGGATGAAATCCTATCGAAAAATCCTAACGCGATATTGTTTTCCAAGCAATACGAACCAGTGGTATTATAGAAAATACGGACAGGGATTTCTTTGATAGCATCCCAATAACTGGTTACGATAAACAACTTTGGCTCCCAGAAAACATAAGGCTTCGGGAGGATAAATTGGAAGATCAAGAAGAACAGCAAAGCCCCTGAACATAAGGCGAGGATGCCTCTGTAATTTCGTTTGAAGGCATACGCATAAACGAAAACTGGCAGCAATCCGGGTATCCAAAACGGTCGAGAAAGATAGATGATAAAAGTGATTGCTCCAATAATAAAAGAGAGTGTTACGGTTGGACTTTCTTTGGCTTTTAATATTAAATAAATAACGATAGATGTTAGGGTAAAGGCTGTAATATAACCGCCTCTCGCCTTCATAGATCCTATTGCCCAGGCAGGTATCAGCACCATCAGTAGCGTAATGAGGAAGGCGGTTTTCTTGTTCGTTAATTGCAGAAACGATAAGAAGAAAAATACAATGCCGATAGACCATAATAGCAATAAAGATACGCGTAAGGCAACGGCATTCACCCCGAATACTAAAAAACTGATCGCTCCGAAAGAGCCTTCCAGCAAGGAGAAACCATAATTCTGACCATAGAAAAAGATTGGGAATCCTTTACCTTCGGCAATGTGTTTTGAGAGTAATCCTAAGATGCTTTCATCGCCATCTAATAAAATATTAGGGCTTAATAATTGCGGAAGCCGCGTGATGAAACAAAGGATGATGAATACAAAAACAAGGATACGGGTGGGGATGTTTTGCAAGTTCATGGATGAACACTTAGAGGCTTGGAAAGAAGCCTGACAGGATTACCAAAAATGAAAAGCCAGACCGCCAGAGAAGGTGGCATGCAAGAAATTCAACGTATGATCTCCGACCCTTCGCTGGTATGGTCCGTCATTAAAAACGATGGTAGGAATTGATGCCACAACATTAAAAAAATAATCGCCGGATAGTTGTAAAGAGAAGTTTTTGGTGAAGTAAATATCGCTATGAACATTGAATGCCTGTCCCCATACTTTCGGTGTGGTTACAATGTTTGCCTGCCCCACGATTTGAAGATTGGAAGTCGTATCATATTGATTAATGTTCAGTTGAGTTTCCACATCGAAGGTATAATGAACCATGGCTGCCCCTGCGGATACATCGAAAACCTTGCGATGATTTTGTTCAATGGTCAGTAACAACACATTGACTTTGTATTGGGTAGTAGTAGCACTTACAGATTCTTGCACAAGGTCTGGATTGGTGTAATCGTACGGCACTTTGGCGACATATCCTTGCACATTCATCGAAGGAATATTCCGAAAATCAATACCGAATGACAGATACTTATTGACACTATATCCGAAGCCGAGGTGAAACTGAATATCCTTCTTCCCAAACATGGTAGGCTTACCGGAAACAGTCCGAATATCGCCAAGTAATCCATCAGAAGAACTTAAACCGGAGTATCCTAAATCACTAAACTTCCGTTCTAATCTATCTGCTGCCGGATTGTTGTAATTCCCTACTCCTACCTCGAAATAGACCTTGTTGTATCGGTAGTTGGTGTCAGATGATTTGCCAAAGAACTGAACCTGTTTCCAATCAATCTTAGGGCAATACCAATGACATGAAGATTGTTTTGTGGAATCATCCAAGGAAGAGTTTGTGGCTCTTGCATGAGTACAAAAAAAGACAATGAAAATAGAGACAAAAAGCAGTTTCATAGTCGAAGTAACGCTACGGCTAAACAATTATTGGACATCCTTAAAAAGGCTCAACGAAGCCTTCCAATAATTGCAGTTACCATTGGGTGCTAAGTAGATATAGTAAGCATAATTATTCGCTACTCCGGCACTGGCGATGAAGCCTCCTTCACCTGCCGGATTAGCACTCGAAATCTTGCTCGCAACAATAGGCGAAACCACCGTAGTTGCAGCCTTTGCCTTGCCAGAAAAGTTTAAAGAAAGCACAAACAAAGCAGCACTGCATAGTATCATGGATAAAGCGAAAGCTACGGTTAAAATTCTTTTGGAAATAAGATCTTGGTTTTTCATTTTTAATAATTTTTAATTGTTAAATGGAGATAATTTATTTAGGGATGCAAAGATACAGAATAAAAAGCAACTCTTTTATGCCTGAAAACATGTGGCACTCTGGGTTATTAATTGACTTAATGTTGATTGTTTGAATTGAATAATCTTATTGATTGACCAAATGATTTGAAATCAGTCGTATCTGGTAAGAGTTGTTTCGGGTTACTATGGATGGTTGTTCTGAAAACTGATTATTTCTACCCATGATAGAAAAGGAAGTTCACTATAATCTGCATTCGGATTATTAATGAATTCAAGGTTATCCAATTTCAAGAAAGCCGCAATGGGTTTGTCGGTATCAAATTCAGTAGTGCCGCTTTTCTTTGGCATTAAAATGTAATATTCAAAATCGGTTTTATCATCCGTTTTATAAACCTTGGTAAGATAGAAAAGTTGCATATCATTTGAATAAATTTTCTTCTCAATAAAGGCATGATATTTCTTTCCTTCGGGGTTTAATCGCTTAGGGAAAGGATAAAGTTTAATGTCTTCTTCAAGGTACTGATTAATGTAGGTTTCATTGAACCCATCTCCTTTTATTTTCCAACCTCCATTATAACTAAACGGCAATTCAAATTGAAGCATAAACCAGTGTCCTTCGACCAACTTTATTCTGCTTAAACGGGTTACCATTATCAGCACCATTGTGGCGTTGAAGTAGTTCACTTTTCTAATAATATTTATTGCCATTGCCTCTGATCCTGCGAAGAATCCGCCAACAATATACAGCACGAAAAGAATGGCATAACTTCCTAAAACAAGCTTGATGGTATCGTCTGAATTGACCACTACTTTCGGGCTGAATCCTGATGATTGATTCAGGGTGTTATTAAATATTCCTGCTACTATGGAGACCATGATCATAAAATAAAACAAGGAAAGAATTGGGAAGAAAATACTCGATGTTGTTATTATAAAGAAATCAAAAATTCCATGTGATATAATGGCAAATGCAGGGAACCAGAAGAGATTGAACCACTTGTTTTTTACATTCTTTTTATACCTCCAAATTATTAATCCATAAATGAAAATACAGGAGGTGAACATGTGGAATGGCGATGAAACGATTGACCTTGCAGGGATAATTTCGTACCCATATTTAAAGACATAGAGTATGTTTTCTCGGAATGAAAAACCTAATGCTGACACAGAGGCGAAAATGATTAAATCGAAGGGTTCTTTTATTAACTTCGGGAAGAATAAAAGGACGAGAAACACGGGTAGTATTTTCATTAATTCTTCTGGTAAGCCAATACCTATTATTGAATATAAAAGGTCTCCTTCAATGGTTCCATCGGTAGTGAATCCTGTAGGGTCAATCAGGTATTTATAGACAGGATGTGCAAGGAAAGTGGTGAGTGCACCGAGTATGCAAACGATGATAATAGGAGGTAATTTGAGTTGCTTAAATAAATCTAATTTCCTTAGAAAAAGAATCCAGATTATCGGAATTAAGGCGGCAATTGTGGCACCATAATATAATAGCATATTTTAAATCAATTTTGTTAAATTTAATGAAGAGGTTTATAAGCCGCCAAAACTACACAATTCCTAACAATAATTCCTGACAATAATGAATTCCCTTTCCTTTTCCCCTCCTTAAATACCCCCTAAAACCTGTTTCTTGCTACTTGCCATTCCTTAAAAATCACCTTTCTCAATATAAAAACAGGAGAAAAAAGGATACTTAGCAGGGATGTGAACATATTTTATAGGGATGTGAACATACTTTATAGGGATGTGAACATATTTTATAGGGATGTGAACATATTTTATAGGGATGTGCAGATACTTTATAAGGATGTACACATACTTTATAAGGATGTGCAGATACTTTATAAGGATGTGCAGATACTTTATAGGGATGTGAACATACTTTATAAGGATGTGCAGATACTTGATAGAAATGTACTTTAGCATGACAAGTATGTTCACATCCTTGACAAGTATCGTCTTTTCCAGTTAAAAATACCTTTCGTCTGTATCTTTTGATTCATCATAAGCCTTGAAAATTAACCATGCTGAATCAGAAATGTGTTGCAAAAGTTCTTAATTCGATGAATTCGTGACTTCTTTGGTAGGAATTACCCCTCTATCAAAGGCTTATTAATAAAGCTATTGAAGGGAAGCATCGCTTTAAAAACTTTGGTACAATAGGTAATGGAATTATCGGCAAGGATATTTTTATCTGCCACCGAATGACAAATCATCAGCTCCTTATATTTAAGGTATTCCGCCATCGGATCGTCCTTGTCAAACCCTTGTGGAATCTTTACCAATTTCTCTCCTTGGAGTGTGAAATTATCTTTGAAATTTTTGGCATTAATTATCTTCATAAACTCCTTGTTATAGAAACTTATTTCATGCCGAATCTCCTTTATTACCTTCGGTTCAGGCATGTGAACACCGCCTGCCAACATACAGTTTCCGGGTTGCACATGAAGGTAATAACCAGCCACGCCGCAGCCCGTATTTTTGCCCATTAAGGAGGCAGAAAAGTAAGTCTTGTACGGAGTCTTATCCTTCGAGAAACGGGTATCGCGATAGATGCGATAAACCGCTTTCTTAGCATCTAATCCTGCAACCGATTTGTCGAATTTTGCTATCTCATGAATCAAGGATTGGGTGAAGCCGATGAAGTTTTCGTTGGCAGCGACATACCTTTCTTTATGAGCATTGAACCATTCGCGGTCATTGTTTTTCTTCACGTCCTTTAAGAACTGAAATGTATCTTTAGTAATAGTCATAGTTGCCGTATTTTACGGTGTATGGAATGCCCTGAAATCCTTACTTCTGGTAGTCGTAATTTACCATCCAGGCAATGCCGAATCTGTCCACAAACATACCGAAATAGGCTCCCCAAAATGTCTTTTCCATCGACATCATTACCTTTCCTCCGACAGAAAGTCCGTTGAAGATTCTTGTTGCCTCTTCCTCCGAATCGGCATTAACAGAAACCGAGAAATTGTTGCCTACTGTAACCGTATTCCCGCCAGAATCGCTGCCCATTAAGTAAGTTCCTCCGCCAATAGGCAACGAGATGTGCATGATTTTTTCGCCTTCCGAAGCAGGGATTTCTTTTCCCGGCATAGGGGGCATGTCTTTGAACCGTCCTATGTATGGAAACTCGCCGCCAAAGACCGATTTGTAAAGGTTAAATGCTTCTTCACAAGTACCATTGAAAAGAAGGTAAGGGATTACTTGAGCCATCGTTTTATTTATAAATTTTTACCAGTTTTAAGAGGCAGCAAATATATAAATTTTTACTAATAGCAATACTTCCCTGCCTCACAAAGCTGCTTCGCAATTCGTCTTCTGGCTTCCTTGGAATTGAATGAAGGGATTTTTGTGAAGCGTTTCAAGCCTATCAGCATCATTCGTTGTTCATCACCTTCGGACATGGAATTGATTGCATCTTTTGCTGCAGTACTTATGACATCATTGGCTTCATGCATGAAGACACGCATCATGTCTAACTGACCTGCACAGGCTGTTTCTGTTTTAATGGAAACCAATTTTTCCGTTCTTAATAAAACGGATTCGGCAGCATAAGTTTGGATCATCATATCAGCAATGTTCATGATAATTTCTTGTTCTTTGGCAAGGTCCATCATGTACTTTTGTACAGCACTTCCGGCTACCATCAGGATTGCTTTTTTCATGTTAATAATTATCTTCTTTTCTGCTACGAATAAGGCATTATCCTCTTCATTTATGTCAGGAATTGATATTAATTCGGATTGAACCTTTTGTGCAGCAGACATGAGGTCAATCTGTCCTTTCAAAGCACGTTTAAGAAGCATATCAACACACAACATTCTATTGATTTCATTGGTGCCTTCGAAGATTCTGTTGATGCGAGAATCACGATATGCACGTTCCATCGGGTAGTCGGCAGAGTATCCGTAACCACCGAATATTTGTACACCTTCATCCACCACATAATCCAAAGTCTCGGAGCCAAACACCTTGAGAATAGCGCATTCTACAGCATATTCCTCTGCAGAACCAAGATGAGCTGCTGCATAACTTTTGCCTTCTGCAGTCAGTTCTTTCTCTTGTTGATCAATCAAATTGGCAACACGATAGACTGCAGATTCAAGGACATAATTCTTGATAGCTTGTTCTGCAAGTTTGTGACGAATAGCACCGAACTTGGCTATTGGCCTCCCAAATTGCTCACGGGTATTAGCATATTTAATGGATTCGGTACTGGCAACTTTGCTTCCACCAAGAACCGCAGCGGCAAGTTTTGCACGACCAATGTTGAGGATATTAAATGCAATATGATGACCCTTGCCTATCTCGCCAAGGACGTTTTCTACTGGCACCTTGCAATCGGAAAAGAAGACCTGGCGCGTAGATGAGCCCTTGATACCCATCTTATGTTCTTCATCGCCAAGAGATAATCCTTCATAGCCTTTCTCTACAATAAAGCCTGTAAATTTATCGCCATCTACCTGTGCGAAAACCGTGAATACATCAGCGAACCCGGCATTGGTAATCCACATCTTCTGGCCATTTAGAATGTAATGTTTCTTATCATCAGAAAGTACGGCTTTAGTCTTTGCAGCAAGGGCATCCGAACCCGAACCTGGCTCGGTAAGACAATAGGAAGCCTTCCATTCTCCCGAAGCAAGCTTGGGAAGGTATTTATTCTTCTGGGCATCTGTTCCAAAGTACAGAATCGGTAAAGTACCAATGCCTGTATGTGCCGACAATGCAACAGAAGTGGCATGGCCTGCACCGAGATATTCGGTCATCAGCATGTTGGTCAAAGTATCTTTGCCAAAGCCACCATATTGTTCGGGGACGGCGGTGCCAAGAAGCCCCAATTGACCGGCTTTTGTCATGATGCTTTCCATTAATCCAGCTTCATGATCATCAATTCTGTCGAGGTTCGGAAAGACTTCTGCTTGCAGGAAATCATGAGCCATCGTGGCCATCATCATTTGCTCTTCATTGAATTCTTCAGGGATAAAAACATCCGAACTTTGAGTTTCCTTAATCAGGAATTCTCCACCTTTAATTGCTTTATTAATCGTTTCCATAATCTTTCAATTTTTGTGGTTGCAAAGATACTTAATTGGAACGAAGAAATATTGAAAGTAAATGAAATGACATTAAAATAACATTGTATTATAGAACCTGGAATTCATAGCCTTTAAAGTAAATTCCGTCATACCTACCAAAACTACTAAATTCCCCATAACAATCCCAGCAAATAAAGAAATCCTTCTATCTTCCCACTCCTCAAATCCATGCTAAAACCTAAAACTTGCCTTATTCCCTACTTAAAATATCGCCTTTCTCAACATAAAAATATGGAAAAAGACGATACTTGACAAGGATGTTCACATATCTGTACAGGATGTTCACATATCTGTACAGGATGATCACATACCAGTACAGGATGATCACATACCAGTACAGGATGATCACATACCAGTACAGGATGTTCACATATCTGTACAGGATGTTCACATACCAGTACAGGATGTTCACATACCAGTACAGGATGTTCACATACCAGTACAGGATGTTCACATACCAGTACAGGATGTTCATATACCTGTACAGGATGTTCACATACCTTACAAGTATCTTCACATACCTGCTAAGCATCTTCATTATCCTTAATAGTATCGTTACTTTGCAGATGAAGTTCGACTTTACTAAAGCAAAAGAGCATAAGTGAAGTAATAGAATCTCTTATCTTCTTCAAATTATGTTTTGATTCCTTCTAATCCCTTTTACAGAAACAGAAATGTGTCTTTCAGATTTTATTTCTTTCATCCTTTTATGATTACGACCCCTTGGGAGTAACAATAAAAGGATGATGATGGATATTCTTATTTAATTCATCATTTCAAATATCCCTGCTGCTCCTTGCCCTCCGCCAATACACATGGTTACCATGCCGTATTTTTGTTTGCGTCTCTTCATTTCGTTGAGTAATTGGACGGTTAATTTACCACCTGTGCAGCCTAATGGGTGCCCCAATGCTATTGCTCCTCCGTTTACATTTACAAGGTCTGGGTTTAAGCCGAGGGTCTTGATGATGGCTAAAGATTGGGAGGCGAAGGCTTCGTTTAATTCTATTAATTCGATGTCTGCTTGTTTTAGTCCCGCTTTTTTTAATGCTGATGGGATGGCTTTGATAGGTCCGATGCCCATTATCCTTGGTTCTACAGCTGCTACGGCGTATGTTACTACCCTTGCTATTGGCTCTAAGTTCAATTCTTTCAGCATCTTTTCCGACATTACTATTACGAAAGCAGCACCATCCGATGTTTGTGAGGAATTCCCCGCAGTTACCGTGCCTTTCGCATCAAAGACGGGTTTAAGTTTGGCTAATTTATCAATGGAAGTATCAGCCCTCGGACCTTCATCGGTAGCGATGATGGTATCCCTGGTTTTCTTCTTTTCATTCTCATCAAGATAGACTTCAGATACCGTTACCGGAACGATTTGGTCTTTGAAGTAACCATTACTAATTGCATGGATGGCTTTTTGGTGAGAATTAAAGGAGAAAACATCCTGCTCTTCGCGGGTTACATTGTACTCTTTTGCTACTGCCTCTGCGGTCAATCCCATTCCCCAATAATAATCAGGATGATCCTTCGCAATAGGGTAATTAGGGACGATACGCCAGCCCCCAAAAGGAATCGGAGACATGCTTTCGACACCACCTGCCACGATACAATCAGCAAGACCGGCATGAATCTTAGCAGCAGCAATGGCAATGGTTTCAAGACCTGACGAACAAAAACGATTGACCGTCATACCAGGGACATTGATGGTATTAAGACCCATCAGGGAGATCATTCTTCCCATATTCAAGCCCTGTTCGGCTTCAGGAGTGGCATTGCCTACGATGACATCCTCGATTCTATCCTTATCTAATTGAGGAACCGAAGCTACCAAATGTTTTAATACTTCTATTCCCAAATCATCGGGGCGAACTGACTTGAAAACCCCGCGTGGTGCCTTGCCAACAGCACTTCTATATCCGGCAACTATGTATGCATCCATGATTAAATATTTTAGGATGCAAAATTAGGAAAATAATCGGAGGGAGGATATTTTTATCCATCGTTTTATTGTAGCTCCCAAGAGGTCGCTATCATAAAACGATGAAAGAAACGAACACTGACATGGATCCAAGGGACATGCTTTTCGGGATGCCCGGTCAGATAATTCCAATAAAATTCTCCAAAACGAAAACGCGTTTTATCAAAACAGGTTTCCATTTTAATAAAACAAGTTTCCATTTTAATAAAAGGAGTTTTCGTTTTGATAAAAGGAGTTTTCGTTTTGATTAAACGAGTTTACATTTTGATAAAACAGGTTTCTATTTTGGTAAAACGAGTTGCAGTTTTCTCAAAACGAGTTACAGTTTCACAAAAACTGTAACTCCTTTTAACACTTCGGGAAACAGATCTGGCAGCCTTTATTATCATATTATCAGTCATTTAACTATAATTACTGTTACTAAACCTCGAATCGCCATTTTCCCTTTTCCGCTTTCGCGGGATAAAATGGAAATCGAAGGGAGGGGTCGCCTTTTGATCCCAATCCATACCCCAAACCACTTCCATACCCCTCGCTCACGTCTCGATGAAAACTTAAATTCGCCCCCCGATGAAATCATTAAAACATATCAACAAGTATTTTTTGAAGTACAAATGGAGGTTCTTCCTGGGCTTCTGCTTTGTAATCATCTCGAACCTCTTCGCCATCTTTCCGGCACGATTAACGGGGAATATTATTGACCAGGTGAGGGATGCTATTAAATTAAATCCTACCAAGAATCCGGATGAATTATTAGAGATTCTTAGAAACCCATTGCTGTATTATTTCATCGCCGTCATTGCTTATTTTATGCTGAAAGGAATATTTCTTTTTTTAATGCGGCAGACCATCATCGTCATGTCGCGCCTCATTGAAAGGGATATGAAAAACGAGATTTTTGAACATTACGAAGCCTTGAGTTTATCGTTTTACAGGCGTAATAATACCGGTGATTTGATGAACAGAATCTCTGAAGATGTGAGCCGCGTAAGGATGTATATCGGACCCGCGATTATGTACACGCTGAACCTCGCGGCACTGTTTATTTTGGTCGTCGCGACGATGCTCAATGTCAATGTCAAGCTCACCCTGTATGTCCTCATTCCCTTGCCCATCATGGCTGTTTCGATATATTATGTAAGCAACTTAATCAACAAACAAAGCGAACGCGTACAAGAGCAACAGTCGCAATTATCCACCTTTGTACAAGAGGCTTTTTCAGGGATAAGAGTGCTGAAATCTTTTGTTCGGGAAGCCCAATCGGAGGAAGATTTCGACAGACAAAATTCGCTTTATAAAAAGAAGTCTATTCGCCTCGCCACTACCAATGCGATCTTCTTTCCATTGATCATAGTACTTGTCGGAACGAGTACCTTAATCACGATATATGTAGGCGGCATGGAAGCCATCGCAGGGCATATCACGTTAGGGAATATCGCGGAATTCATCATCTATATCAATATGCTGACATGGCCCTTTGCCGCTGTCGGATGGGTTACTGCCTTGGTGAATAGGGCGGCAGCTTCGCAAGAAAGGATCAATGAATTCTTGCATACCAAATCCGAAATAAGCACCCCTATTAATGGAATAAAAGAAGTGAATGGAGCTATCGAATTCAACAATGTTTCTTTCGTCTATCCCGATTCCGGTGTCCATGCCTTGACCCATATTTCATTCATTGTGGAGGAAGGAAAATCGCTTGCGATACTGGGACGAACAGGCTCGGGAAAATCTACCATCGTCAATCTTATTGCTCGGATGTATGATGTAACAGGCGGCACAATTTCTATCGGAGGAAATGATATTCGCAAGTTAGATTTAGGCAGCCTTCGGTCTAATCTCGGAGTCGTTCCGCAAGATGTTTTCCTCTTCTCTGAAACTATTGCCAACAACATTGCCTTTGGATTGATAGACTTTAAAGATGACGCCAAATCCCTCCAAGATACCATCGAGAAAGCCGCCATAAATGCCGCCATTTATTCTAATATCATTGAATTCCCTGATGGCTTCCAAACAAAGATTGGCGAACGCGGCATCACCCTCTCTGGCGGACAGAAACAACGTATCTCTATTGCCCGTGCCATCATCAAAAAGCCTAAGATACTGGTGTTCGATGATTGCCTGTCTGCCGTGGATACGCAAACCGAAGAAGAGATTTTAAACAACCTGAAATCTATCATGATGAATAGGACGACGGTCATCATCAGTCATCGTGTTTCTTCGGTGAAGAATGCCGACCACATCATCTTCCTTGAGAATGGGATGATCGTGGAAGAAGGTACGCACCAAGGGCTTTTGGAGAAGAAAGGAATTTACTTCAACCTGTATGAAAAGCAATTGCTAGAAGAGGAAAAAGCGTAGTTAAAAGTCCGCCTTCTTCTGGGTCTCGATCACTTCCTCCTTTTTTGTCTTTATCAAATCGCCGTAGCTGTTCAATTTATAAATCATCGAGACGGTTAGCTTCTTATAAATTTTACTATCCTTTTCGGGGATGGTATAATATCGGTTACTCAAATCGCTGTAGGTAAGATTAATGTTTTTCCCGCTCCAAAAGCATTCCTTTACAATCATTGCGGAGATATTTTCTTTTTCGCCGCTAGTATCGGTTTTATAATGGGTGGAATCGGGGGCTCCGAAGACATTTTTGCAGGCTGAAATCAGTTCTTCGTTATACATGACCATAAAAAAAACTTCTATCTTGCATAGCGAATCGCCAATGAAATAAAGGTCAATACATTTCACTGGCAGGTCGCCTACGGTGAGATCTTTGCCTGGAAATCTTAACACATGTTGGTCGTTCAGGATGTAGTTATCGCTGAAGGTTTTCATATTCAGATAAGGCTTCAGCTTCTCGCCGAATTTATAGGTTTTGAAGCCGTTGTTTTCGTCTAACTTTGTTCCGCCTTGTGCTATTATGGAGAGGCTTGCGATGGTTAGTATTAAGATTAGGAGGTGTGTCTTTTTCATTTTATTAGCTATTATTTAAAGAATTAATTGGGGCGAAATTACGAAAATAAATAATAAAAATAGAACTCCTTATGATTGCTAAACTATCTACGATCCTGTGGGCTTCCGAAAGGTTTTAGTGATAGGAATTCCAATTATCAAAACCTGACGGGAGAAAAACCCGTCAGGAGGTTGGACAAGATCATCTTTCGGGACTCAGGTACATTGGGGAACCTGCTGACTTTTTTTAAATTACTCATCATTTTATTGTTTGATTAAACTACTTTTCTTTATTAAATTAGTCTTAATTTCCGATATTTTGACTGTCTTAGGCAACATTTTCATCATCTTACCCAAGATGGATGTCCATTTGGGTAAGTGGTATGTCCATTTGGGTAAGTGGTATGTCCATTTGGGTAAGTGGTATGTCCATTTGGGTAAGTGGTATGACCATTTGGGTAAGTGGTATGACCATTTGGGTAAGTGGTATGACCATTTGGGTAAATGGTATGTCCATTTGGGTAAATGGTATGTCCTTTTGGGTAAATGGTATGTCCTTTTGGGTAAATGGTATGTCCTTTTGGGTAAGTGGTATGTCCTTTTGGG
>CAIMUP010000050.1 GCA_903844645.1 uncultured Bacteroidota bacterium | reverse complement strand
TGCAATTTGTTTTTAATAATAAATAATCTAAATTTGCCGCCAAATGAAATCTAAATACACCAATAACAAACAACCTGACAGGAAATCGCGAAGGGGCGATTGCCTGTCAGGATGTTTACACAAACTTTAACAACAAATAAAACAACATGATACTACTACCAATTATCGCAATCATCATCGCAATATTTATTTCAGGACTTCGTATTGCACAAGAATATCAACGAGCAGTTGTGTTCCGACTTGGACGATTTCAATCTATTAAAGGACCAGGACTTTATTGGATAGTTCCTTTTATTGATAGACAACAGCGTGTTGACATCAGAACAAAAACGGTTGACCTTGAGCAACAGGAAACAATTACGAAGGACAGCGTAACTATTAAAGTGAACGCAGTTTTGTGGTTTAAGATAACGAACCCCGAATCAGCAATTATAAAAGTCGCTGACTACAACAAAGCAGTTTATCAATTTTCAGTAACAGCGTTACGAAACATTATTGGACAACACACACTTGACGAAGTGTTGAGAGAACGAGAACAAATAAATGCAACACTTCAACAAATTGTTGACACGACAACAGAGCCTTGGGGAATTAAAATTGAAATGGTAGAGATGAAAGATGTTGAAATTCCAGAAGCAATGCAACGAGCAATGGCAAGAGAAGCAGAAGCCATCAGAGAAAAAAGAGCAAGAATTGTAAAAGCCGAAGCAGAGTTAGAAGCATCAATTAAACTGACACAAGGTGCAAAAGAAATGGAAGGTAGCCCGATTGCACTTGAACTTAGACGAATGCAAATGCTTTCTGAAATCGGAATTGACAACAACACAACGACAGTAATTTTAATGCCGTCTGACTTTACAAACGCAGCAAAAAGTTTTACTGAACTTGTAACTGAAAAGAAACTGAATGAATAATTGGGTAAACAACCTGAAAGGTTCGTGAACATCCTGACAGGCAATCGCAAAGGGGCGATTGCCTGTCAGGATGTTCACGCACTCAAAACAAAGTATTGAAGGATGAAAAGCAATATTATCGCATTTGATGGGACAGAAGTTTTAGACAACGGACCCTTTTATCATGGAACGAAAGCGGATTTGCAAGTTGGCGATTTGTTGACAGCAGGGTTCAGGTCGAATTACAAACCCGAAATCATAATGAATCACATTTATTTTACAGCCTTGGTTAATGGTGCGGGACTTGCCGCAGCTTTAGTCGAGAGTGAAGGACACGAACGTGTTTATATAGTTGAACCAACAGGGAGCTTTGAAAATGACCCGAACGTTACGGACAAAAAGTTTCCAGGTAATCCAACACGATCTTATCGCAGCCAAGCACCATTAAAAATCGTTGGTGAATTAACAGATTGGGAAAGACAAACACAAGAAGAACTACAAAAATGGCGCGAAAAGTTGGCGAAGCTCAAAGCGGATCCGAGAGCAGAAATTATTAATTAATATCTCAACAAACAACCGGACAACTCCGTTTCAACTACTGCTTGGTTGCACAAATATTAGATGTGCAAATCTTTTCCATAAAGCATTACGAATGGCGCAGGAGCACGTGGCGCATGGTCATCACCAAAAGATATGATGATGAAATAAACAAGCAAATACAGCACCGAATTTTATTCGGGAAAGCTCTTCGATGAACGCATTAGGAAGTATCGAAGGGCTTTCTTTTTTGGATATAAGATGAAATCTTTTGTAGATTTGCCGCCACCAAAAAATTACCATATAGATACAGAATAAACATTAATGAAGAACAATAAAATCACGAAACTCTTCAAGATAGATTATCCGATTATCCAAGCCGGAATGATCTGGTGTTCGGGCTTTGAATTAGCCTCGGCAGTAAGTAATGCAGGAGGGTTAGGGTTGATAGGATCAGGGTCCATGTATCCCGATATACTTCGTGCTCATATCCGCAAATGCAAAGCCGCCACCACGAAACCTTTCGGCGTAAATGTACCCTTGCTTTATCCCGATATTGATAAATTAATGGAGCTGATCATGGAAGAAAATGTGAAGATCGTATTCACATCCGCAGGCAGCCCCAAGACCTGGACGCCGATATTAAAAGAAAAGGGAATCACTGTAGTACATGTCGTATCGAATGCCGCATTCGCCCTGAAATCAATGGAAGCAGGCGTTGATGCCATCGTAGCGGAAGGCTTCGAAGCAGGAGGACACAATGGCAGAGAAGAAACCACCACCATGTGCCTCATACCGATGGTTCGTACCGCCACAGATCTTCCATTGATTGCCGCAGGAGGCATCGCTACAGGAGGCGCAATGCTTGCCGCACTAGCATTAGGAGCTGATGGAGTACAGATAGGGAGCAGGTTTGTAGCATCAGAAGAATCCTCGGCACATCCTAATTTTAAACAACGAATAGTTGCTTCCAAAGAGGGAGAAACCGTGCTTACACTGAAGAAATTAATGCCTGTACGCTTGATAAAAAACAGCTTCTACACCTTGATAGAAGAGGCAGAGTTTCAATGTGCCTCTGCCGATGAACTGAAAGAATTATTAGGACGCGGACGAGCCAAGAAAGGCATGTTTGAAGGCAATATGGACGATGGCGAATTAGAGATAGGACAAATATCCGGCTTGATAAAAGACATCAAACCCGCAGCCGGTATTGTAAAAGAAATTTGGGAAGAATATCTTGCTACCAAGCAGCGATTGATAGAAGAATAACTACTCCTCTTCGTCGGTATGGGTCTGTAGAAAATCCTCTACCAACTGTTCGATAGCTTCCACTCGCTCACGCGGAAATAGTTTAGGAATCATATTTGGCAACGCATGTATCCAGTTTTGATTCTCGATAAAGATACTGTAATTGGTAGAGGCGCATTTCGGAATTTTAATCATCTGCGCTTCGATTGTTTTCCTTTCTTTTAAATAATCAGCCACTCTAATTTCTTCCTCAAGAGTAGCCCCAACAAAGCCGTATTCAGACCATTTATGCCACTCCTGCAAATGTTCGAGATGGTATTTTTTTTTCAGATTAAGGACCTGTTGGCAAAGGTTATTATTGAACTCAATGGCTTTTATTTTATCACGTTTGCTCCACTTGTTCTCAAAGTAAAAAGACATGATGGGGAGTATTTTTTTACCATGCTGTTTAATGTAATAAGGGTCGTTGAATTTCCTTTCCGAGGTATCGGTTAATGAAAGATTCGCAGCATTAAAATACAGCAGCCAGACAGAATCCTTGTATGTAATCACCATATTCGAATCATGGAAACTAAACTTCCAATCCCTCTGGATAGTATTCTTGAACGCCATCAACTTTTTATCATTCATGATAGACGAATCGGTAAGCCTTGCCGTTGAATTCTGATGTTGCCCAAAAGAAATAGTTGCTGAAAGAAGTATCAACCAAACACAGAAGATATACTTCATACCTTGCCGCTTTTCTTCTCCTGCTCCTCGATACTATGAAGGATTTCGATCATCATTTTATTCTGGTTCTCGAGGTGCATCAAAATAGTCTCTATCTCTGTTTCAGCCTTTATGTTAATATCAAAGTCAGCCTCCGCCCTAATCTCGGCATAGGCAGCTTGCAGGTTCTGCCCAATCATAATCAAAGGCATCAGGAATATCTGAATCATATTCGAGATAAACAACCATAATACAAAGGCTGGATAAGGATCGAACCGCGAGTCTTTCGGACCAATACTATTCCATGTCAACCACGATGCCGTCCACAGAAAAATTACAAAGAAGAAGCCCATAGTGCCCACATGCTCCGTAATCCAGATAGCGAGCTTCTGCATTTTCGACAAACGTTCATGGTGAATTCTATTCGTATTCCGAACCGGAGTACGTAGTTCTTTCAATTCTTCTAAAGTCTTCGGGCTTGTAATCGGTTCCATCAGATTTATCTTAAATTAATATTACGAAAGCATCGAAATAAACCGTCCTTCCATCGTCTTCAATTTCACTTCAGGAACGCGAAACCAGTGTTTCTTAACTTCGATGATAACATTCACATTGGTACTTGTAGAATCTATTTTATTGATATTAACTTGCATTTTAAAGGTCGGTTTAATCAGGTTGCCATGCCGCACAGCAGTAAGTATTCCTTTCTCCAAATCCTCATCTACCAACAGAAATCGCTTCCTGCGGATCACTGCTTTAGCCCGTTTGAAAACCTTCTCATAATTGTTTTGATATGAAGCTGTCCTCATTTTAATAATTTGAAATCGTAACACAAATTTAATAACTACTCTCGAAAATTCCAACATAATATTCATCCTTCCTGATAAATCGATGGGTTGTTGTTTGTCTTATATCAACTTTTTTTTCGTCTTCTTTTCCAATGGCGGAATCACCTTCGGACTTCGTTCATTGATGCGGTTCAGCAGCTCCTCAATCAAATTATTACATGCCCGCGTATTCTGGATATTCTTCACAATTTCCCTCTCCGTCTGCACATATTTCCCGTCGCGAATATCGCCCCGATGATGTTCAATCATCTCATGCAAAGAATCATTTGTCAGCTCCAAATGAAACTGCATCCCGATCACCCGTTCCTTATAAATAAAGCCCTGATTGCTACAGCCCGTTGAACTCGCGATAGCAGTAGCTCGCGACGGAATATCAAACATCTCGTTATGCCAATGAAACGCCATAAATTCGCTCGCAACATCCTTAAAAAGCTCCATTTCCTTCGCCTTAGGCGTTAACGAAACCTGATGCCAACCAATCTCTTTTGCCTTGCTGACATGCACTCTTGCGCCCAGCACATCTGCAATTAACTGCCCTCCGAGGCAAATTCCAATCACCGTTTTGCCTTCCAAAATCGCCTTCTCAATCAACTTCTTTTCCTTCGTCAGCCAGCCATATTTCGCCTCCTCGTTCACACTCATCGGACCGCCCATTACCAGCAACCAATCGAAGTTTTTAGTCAGCGGAATCGAGTCGTTATTATACATCAACGTCCTCTTGAATTCATGCTCCCGAACCTCCGCCCAATATTGAATGATCCCCGAAGTTTCGTAAGGAACATGCTCCAGGCATTGGATGCGTATCTGATGCAAATTGTTTTCCATTTTTTAGGCAGCGATATAGTTAGTTTCCAAGCGGTCAAATATACAATTTTTATCATTCTCCAAATAATGCCCCCTCTATTTCCCAAAATATCGTTAGAGTTTTCGGAAACCACGTTAGAGTTTTCGGAAACCACGTTGGAGTTTTCAGAAAACGGGTTTAGGTTTTCAGAAAACGGGTTTAGGTTTTCAGAAAACGGGTTTAGGTTTTCGGAAAACGGGTTTAGGTTTTCGGAAAACGGGTTTAGGTTTTCAGAAAACGGGTTTAGGTTTTGAAGGTTTTTAGGGTCGTTTTC
>CAIMUP010000049.1 GCA_903844645.1 uncultured Bacteroidota bacterium | reverse complement strand
GTACTGGTCACGGAAAAATCAGTACTGATTTTATTTGGAACAGTACTGATCACAACAGGAACAGTATTGTTTTTATTTGGAACAGTACTGATCACAACAGGAACAGTATTGTTTTTATTTGGAACAGTACTGATCACAACAGGAACAGTATTGTTTTTATTAGGATCAGTACTGATCACAACAGAAACAGTACTGTTTTTTCTGTGATCAGTACTGTTTTTATTAGGGTTTAAGGGTGGATTTCAAACAAATCAGGATTGACATTATGCAAATTAAACCTTAAACCATTGTACAACTTTTATGGAAACCCTCCGTTCTAAGCATCAATAGGTTATTAATCCCAAATAAAAATAAACGCATGAGATAAGTTTTACCAGTACATTTTCTAAAAAATTGTCTTACTTAAAACTTAAATTATCATGCAATCAAAATTTAGATTCGCCTCCAACTGGAGTGATGCCGTGTATGCCGAGCGCAACAGCATCGTCTTTGAAAACAAAAACAAAGCCTACGGGGCATTTGTTATTCGCACCACGTACGAACGCAGTTTGATCGTCGCGTTGCTGCTTGCCGGATTATTATTTGCCGGAATTTTATTTTTGCCGTCCTTATTTACCACTACCGTTCCGATGATTAAAATTATGCCGAAAGCGAAGCCCGATGCGACCGTCCTGAACAAGGATAAAATCGTCATTAAAAAAGATGTAGTCATCGTGCCCAGTGGGCGGATTCAGCCGCCACCGCCGGGGAGGTCGTTGAATTTTATTGCATCGCGGAAGCCGGATCTGGATTCGATGATGGAGGATAAATTGCCCATCAATCCGGGGACTAATTCCAATAAAAAAGATACCGCAAGTACCGAAACATTCCACCCGGTGTTTAGCCATGAAAAGGCGATTGATAAACCGGTTGTGGATCCTGACAAGGTGCTGTTTGGTGCCGAGGTGAATCCGGAATTCCCGGGCGGCGACCCGAAATTATATCAATATCTTAATTCTGAAATGCACTATCCCGAATTCGAGCGGGACAATCGGGTGGAGGGAACCGTTTATTTGTCGTTTGTAATTAATCGCGACGGAGCGGTGGATGAAATAAAAGTGTTGCGGAGCGTGGACAATTTCCTCGATGCGGAGGCGGTTCGCGTCCTGAAAAAGATGCCCAAATGGAAACCCGGCAAGCAAAATGGTAATCCGGTAAGGGTGCAGATGAGCATCCCCGTGAAGTTTGAAATCAGGAAGAATTAAATGTCAAATAATCCAAATATTGAATTAAAAGGAGGCATTCTGCCGATAGGTAGGATGGTTCTGCCTATAGGCAGAACCATCCTACCTATCGGCAGAACCATCCTACCTATCGGCAGAACCATCCTACCTATCGGCAGAGCCATCCTACCTATCGGCAGATTCATCTTACCTATCGGCAGATTCATCTTACCTATCGGCAGATTCATCGTTAATATCTCATAATTCGTCAATGATGAGTCGCATTTTAAGGTATTTTGAAGTCGTTATGGTGCTCGCTTACGCGGGATTTGGTATCTTTGTGCTCTTCTTTTCAGAGAAGGTTTTCAAATTAATGCCAATACAAAGAATCGGTTTAGGAGTCATATTAATAGTTTATGGAGCATACAGAAGTTATAAAGCATACCAAAATAATTTTAGAAATGAAGACGAAAATGAGGAATCTTAAAATCGGTTTAATGGTAGGAGGCATCCTATTTATAATGATGCAAACCTCCTGCACCAATTCCGGTCCGAAATATACCGATACCCCGACCTCCGGCGTCGTGAAAATCGCGGTGGATGAAACCTTGGCTCCTATCCTGGATTCCGAAATTCACACCTTTATGGCACTCTACACCAATGCCAAAGTCATTGCGAAATATGAATCCGAAGCCGATGTTTTCAAGGATTTAATGAACGACAGTGCCACCCTCGGCATCACGGCGCGGGGCTTGAATGAGAATGAAAATTTGGAATTCAAGAAGCAGAAAATCGTTCCCCTCACCACCAAGATAGCCATTGATGCCATCGCCTTCATCATTAATAATGAAAACCCTGCCGGCGAACTAACCTTCCCACGATTAAAAGAAATTCTTATCGGCAAATTAAAGACCTGGCACGAGGTGGATGCGGATAATAAATTAGGGGATATTAAGATAGTATTTGATAATTCCGGCTCCAGCACGGCACGGATCGTGAGGGATAGCATAGATCCGATAAGATTGAATAAAGACCTTGTCAAAACTAAGGAAAATTGGTTTGCGATGAAGACGAACCCTGAAGTAGTGGACTATGTTGCTAAGAATAAAGATGCCATCGGAATTATCGGCGTAAGCTGGATTTCTGACATCGGCGATTCACTCGGCACCAGTTTTTTGAAGCAGGTAAAGGTGGTTGGATTAACATCCACTGATCCCTCCGATAAGGAATATTATCAGCCCTATCAAGCCTACATCGCGCTTAAGAAATACCCCGTCTGCCGGAATATCTATGTCATCAATCGAGAAGGTCGAACGGGTCTCGGCACTGGCTTTGCCGGATATATAGCCGGCGAAAGCGGACAATTAATCATTAAAAAAATGGGGCTGATGCCTTCCACACAATCGGTAAGATTAGTACATTTGTCGCCCCAATAAATAATATCTATTTTATACTTTATGAACTTTAAGAATTTTATCACCGCAGGAGTTTTATCCCTACTATTAATCTCCTTTGCCGCCGCACAAACCGTGCAAGATGGACAAAAGAAAATCGAAATGAAACAACTGGAAGGAGCGAAGAAAACATTCCGCGCCATCCTCCAGAAAGATGCCACCAACACCGATGCCTTGTTCTATCTCGGCAAAGTGTATTGTTTGCAAACGAAGAATGATTCCGCCATGACCTTCTTCCAAAAGGCAGTAACCACCAGCCCCGAATCGCCATTGGGGTATGTCGGGCAGGGCTATGTTTCGCTGAATAATAAGGATGATAAGACCGCCATCGCATCCTTCAAAAAAGCGTTGTCCAATACCAAATCGAAGGATGCAAGTACCTACATGAACATTGCCGAAGGCTATATCTATGGCACCTATCCGAACATAGACAAGGCGAATGAAAACTTAGACAATGCCAAAGAAATCAACAAGGGTACTGCCAAGATATTAGTCTTGAAAGGTGATGCGTACGCCACCAAATTCGATGGTAAAGGCAACGCCATGACCAACTACGAACTGGCTACCGATATGGATAAAAACAACGTCCTTGCCTGGTATCGTATCGGGGAATTGAATGCCCATTCCAAGAATTACAAAGAAGCCGAACCCGCCCTGCGCAAGGTAAAGGAGCTGGATTCGATGTATGTACCCGTGTATCCCGAATTGGCGGAATTGTTCTTTTATTCCAACCGCCTGTCGCAGGCTAAGGAGATGTACCGCATCTACCTTTCGCTTTCCGATTACGACTTGGATGCGATGGTTCGCTACGCCTCGTTCTTGTACTTGAGCAAGGATTACGAGAACGCTGTCAAGGAAATTACCAAGGTGCAATCCAAGGATACTTCGTACCTTATCTTCAACCGTTTCCTCGGATATTCTTATTATGAAATAGGCAAGTACGCAGAGGGTATTCTGCCCTTGAAGAAGTACATTGACCAGGCTCCTAATAGCAAAGTCGAGATTAAGGATTATGAATATTATTACAAGATGTTATTAAAAACCGGGCAAGACGAACAGGGCAAAGTATGGATGAAAAAAACATATGCCTTCGATACCACCAAAATCGAAATACTGGGGCAACTGGCGGAGATGGCGAACAGAGATGCCGACAGAATCTACAAGTCCTACGACTCCTTAAACCGCATCGCCGATACCATCACCAAGAAAGCCGATACCGCCCTCAAGGCAAGGATTATCCGCGAGGCTGCAATGGACCTCAAGCTCGCATCCGACAAGTACCATGAAGCCGTCGAAGCCTACCATTTCAAGCTCCTCCACTCCATCAATCCGCAGGCTGCCGACTACTTCGTGATAGGTAAAGACCTCTACCGAGCGATGGATTATGACAACGCCGACAGTGCCTTCAAACGCGTCAGCGAAATCGCCCCGACGTACATCCCGGCTTATGTTTTCCGCGTCAATATCAACGTGTATTACAAAGACACGTTAGCCACTACTGGCAGCGCGGTGGCGATCTGCGATTCGTTGATCGAGCATCTGAAAACGGATACCGTCGCTGCCGCCAAAAACAAGGTCGCGTTGATGACCTCCTACAAATATCTCGGCACCTATTATCTCAAGAAAAAGAATTGCAGCAAGGGCAAAGAATATTATCTGAAAGCAAAGGAATTGGATGCGACCGACAAACAGGTCCTCGAAATATTGCGGGGCTTGAATTGTTAGGGGAGGTTAAAGAACAAAGAAATTTGCGAAAATGGTATTTTGATATTAATAAATTTATCCTTGCGCCCCAGAATGAACCAAATAATGCCATACAATAGTACCGCCACCGCCCTGAATAAAGGCGGAATGAGCGGTTTTAATGGTACTCTAATTTCAAATTGGGGTACTCTAATTTCAAATTGGGGTACTCTAATTTCGGATTGGGGTACTCTAATTTCAAATTGGGGTACTCTAATTTCAAATTGGGGTACTCTAATTTCAAATTGGGGTACTCTAATTTCGGATTGGGGTACTCTAATTTTGGATAAGAATGTTCCAATTCCAAATGAGAACACCATTATTAGATTTGAGGTCTTAAAAATTAACAATAATAATAACTAAT
>CAIMUP010000048.1 GCA_903844645.1 uncultured Bacteroidota bacterium | reverse complement strand
TAGACTTTTCCGGAATAAGTGTAGACTTTTCCGGAATAAGTGTAGACTTTTCCGGAATAAGTGTAGACTTTTCCGGAATAAGGTGTGGAAGATGAGCCAAAAGGAATTAGAGCTGCCCCCAAAGATGAACCCCCTATAATATAAGGTATCACCTCTTTTTTAATCGCTTTACTTTTTGCCTGAACCTTTCCTGAAAATTTCATGGCGCAAAAATACTTCGATTAAAAGGTCATAAAAATTTATTATGACACTTTCTTTTATTTCTTTTCTTCATTCCATTTTGCATTCTGCCTTTTAAGAGTTGACTGACTATCGCCATCTTTATTTTTCATGTCCTTGAATGTTACGCCATCTTTATGTTCCTTTCCATTCCTATCAAGTTTAATTTGTTTAAGTAATCTTGAAATCCGAAGAACTGCCTTCTTATTATTCCTGAAATCATACTCTAATTTCTCGGGACCACCAAGCATCTTGATGAACATCCGGTTTTCGTCTGTAAAATCTTCCATAGTTATTTTATTTGATTAAGTAATTCTTTCAACATCTTAACGAATCTTTTCGGATAAGATTCATTCCATAATAAAGCCCTCATCATTGCTTCAACCAGTACACCACCGGCTTCCAGAAGTGTATGTTGAACTGCCGAGATGAGTCTGAAATCGCGGACAACGATATCCCTTGTTTAGAATAGGCACTGTCGCTGTCCGACTCATCGTTCTCGGAGATAATAATCCTAGGATGGAACCGCCGGATAGGATCGTAATGATAATAATTCTCTCGCCAAATGGGCAAGGAGCGAGACTTGCAAACCCATGTTGCAGTAGGAGCCCACGGTCCTATGATGGTTTCATTCTGCAAGTCATATCTTCCGAGGTAATCATTCAATTCTTTCACCATATAATGCCGATGCGTAACCGCTTTTACATAATAACGGATGTTATTTGCCACAATCATCGCGAGGAACAATACGACTATCGCGAGCCATCTCGGTCTTGCCATCAGCATTGCTTCCAATCCGAATCCGATCATCAAACAAGCCGCCACAATGGTCGGAATTAAATACCGAGAAGGCAAGTATCTGTAGCCCATCTTGTGCATTTCGATGCAGAAGAAAAAGAAGATAAAAATAATTGGTGAAGAAGTCCCCAACAACCATAATCTTGTTTTCCGGAAGCAACATAAGATGACGAAAACAACCAATATTATCGCCGTCAAGAACAGGTAAAACACTAAAGAATGATCATTTATAAGCGTATGATAATTGAAGATGAAAAGTTCTATATAATTAGGCAGCGATAACGTAAACCCTGTTGCCGAAGCCAATGAATTACCGGAAAACAAAGCAAATACTTCGCGGAACGGAAGGTACCATCCTACAAAATAGACGGCACAAAGCAGCACCGTAAACAACATTGCGGCAAGAAGCCTGAAGAAGGCATCTTTTCTTCCCTCCCTTTGCAGGATGGCAAGGAATAATTCGACCGAAAAGGACATCGGAATCAAGAGTAATAAGTAAGCTGTGTTGATCTTAGTCCAGAAAGAAATACTTATCCACAAGCAAGCCAAAAAGATGTACCAATATCTCTTCCGAAAGGCAGACAAAGGCAACTCCCTTTGCAAGGAATAGAATAATAAGGCAAGGAGAATGCAGTCGCATTGTAATAATTCTGCCTGGGCAAAGTGAGTATATTGAAAGATGTAGAACTGGCTCGCCACTAAGGTTAAGCTTATGATCCATCCTGTATGGTTTTCTCTTTTCCTAATGATAAAAATGAATGAGAGCAGGGTGCAAATCATCACGAAGCAACGAGCAACAACCAGCTTCGTTCCGAAGATAATAAACAAAGGATACATTACGAAACTAAAGAGCGGGGCACCGACAAAAGTCCCTGATTCATTCACATCGAGATGCTCATTGTTGATCAGGTTTCTTATCTGCGCCAAGTATTGTCCTTCGTCAGTCCACGGACCTCTGCTCCAAGAGACGCCAACAGGTGGGTCAGCCGATAAAAATGGAAGATGAAGGAGGAGGAAGGCTACGGCGAAGAGATATATCCAATACTTTCTGAAGAAGATTTTGTTCATGCCGCGAATTTAGGAAAAGAATCAGAACGGAATAGGTTGCCAACCCGCCAAAACCATGACCATGCTTTTGCGGAAGTGATTATTCTTTGATTCCTTGTCGCATAATTCTCGAACAATTGATTACTAAAAACGAGTGTTAAGCACACTAAGCCTATCATTAATAACAATCTGTTTCTATAAAATATGAAAGTACAAATAAAGATTATGGAAAGATAAATCAATACCGTTTCCCACCAATTAATGGAGATGCCCTTCCAGTTAGAATAAGGAAGTTCGGTAGTTTTTATAACGGATAAGTTCAAAAGATAAACCACAAAGGCTGTTGCTTTACCAAGATAAATGGAGAAGGTAGTGAAGTACGAAAATACTAATAAACCTATCCCCGCAAACATGATGACAGTTGCTAAAAAGATGACAATAACATTCGACAATAAAAAGTAAACCGGAAACTGATGGAAGAAAAACATCGCTAAAGGGAACGTCAACAGTTCTGCGGTAATCGCAGCACAAGATGCTGACCAGATATGATCCATAATCCTGTTATCAAATTCATAAAGTGCATACAAACGGGGATGGAAAATGAGGATACCTGCCATCGCAAAATAGGACAATAAAAACCCAACATTCATAATCAGAAAAGGATCATAAACCAATAGCGCAAATGCAGATACCGCAAGGGTATTTAAGTTGTTTCGAGACTTCTGAAACGTATTGCCACAAATGATTAATGAAAGCATCACCGCAGACCGCATCACTGCCGGAGAAAGACCGGTAAGTATTGCATAGAAGAATAATACCATGATGATGATTACAGCCCTCAAAACCCTTTGCCACTGCTTCCTATCCATAAAGAATAAGAGCCAATTCAACGCAACAAATATCAGCCCGACATGCAAGCCGGATACCGACAGAACATGTATGGCTCCGCAGCCAGCATAAGCATGCAGAAGGTCGTTGTCTATCCCATCTGTATCGCCAAGTATCAATGCAGAAATCACCGCTAATTCTCGCTTGCCTTCAATGTATGTTTTGAATATGGCAAGCAGCTTCTTTTGCAGCTGGCAGGCTGATAGTATGACGCGATACCCTCCTTTTTTATCTATCTTAGCCCATGTTCCGTTTCGTAAATATGCCTGATGGTAAACCGACTGATAGGACATGTATTTCTTGTAATTAAAATCTCCGGGATTCTTCGGTCCTTTGACCTCTTCTAAAGGTGCTTTCAGTATTAAATAATCTCCATAATCTATCGCTGCCGATGCGGTATCTTTCGGAATAGAGAGCATAATGTTTCCGGTAGTTTTTATCCATTGTCCTTTGTATTTTTGTTCTTCGACGATGCCAAAGAACTTGTATATTTTTTGTTTTTCGATAGGTTGTTTATAGATCCGAACTACCTGTATATTCTGGCTGTCGGGATACTTGCTAAAATGATTCGGGGCATTGATACCGGTTATATAAACGGTTAATTGAAAGCCGAAAATGATTAGAATAATATTTAGGAAACATCCAAACCAAAAGGTAGTACGGCGTCGCGAAAAGAGTTTGGTTTTAAAATTCAGGAAAGCGAGCAGGAGCGATAAAACCAAGAGTATTATCCAAAGGAAATCTGCTTCAAATCCGGCATAAACCCCTATCAGAATCCCTGCGATAAAGGGTATTATTAAACGAAGAAAAGGAATTTGGGCAAAGATTTTCATAACGAGGTATTAGGTATAAGTTTTGCGATTAGACAAGGTGGCAAATATATATCAATTCGGGGATAACACTTCGGTCAGATTGCTTAAACATTCCGTCAACCTGCAAAAACACTTGCTGCGATTGCAAAAACATTCCGTCCACATGAAAAAACATTCAATCAACATGAAAAAATATTCAGTCTGATTGCAAAAACAACCAGTCCGACAACAAGAACATTTGGTCAACATGGAAAAACATTCAGTCCGACAGCAAAAACACCCAATCAACATGCAAAAACACTCCGTCCGACAGCAAAAACACTGCGTTTTCAGCCCGCCTTTAAAAAGTATCTAAGTTGATGATTTTTAACACGATACGACGACCCAAAAAACGGTGTTTTTTGGAGCAATAATTTTTACTTAAAAAGGGCTCATTTTTGAAGCTTATAAGAGGGCAAAACGAGGAAAATAGGAATCCCCCTGTGGGGAAGGGCGCGGATTATTTTGGGATTTGGAGGGCGGTTGTAGATTTTTATGGTAGATTTGCGGCTTAATTTTAAAACTTCAAGACATGAAAAAGACATTAGCAATTCTATTAGCAGGAATCCTGTTCCTCCCTTTATTGACAAAGGCACAAGGGCAAACGAAGGAGTCAATTTATTTTAAAAGTGATGCATCTATCCTTACAGATAGTGTGAAGGAGAGATTGGCGATTATTGGTAAAAGTATTTTGTTGAGTCCTACTCAAATGGTTACTCTTTCTGGCTTTACGGATGAGGATGGGAGCGATGAATATAATATGAATCTTTCTAAAAAAAGGGCAGAGGCTGTTTATGATTATCTGTTATTAAAAGGTATTGCGAAGGAGAAAATGGATATTAAATACTTTGGAAAAAGTAAGGTTGATACAACGAAAAACAAGGGGGCGGATAAGCAGTTTAACAGGCGAGTTGAGATTGCTTTTAGCGGGCAGATAATTCTTGGAACGCCCCGTATGGTTGGGAAATCGCAGTTTCATACTATTCAAGCAAGCAGGGATAATACTTTTAAAAGCCGAGAGGGGACGAAAGTTTCTATCCCTAAGAATTCTTTTAAAACAAAGGATGGGAAAGTTTATACAGGACCTGTTGAAATTGAGGTTGCTGAATTTTATAAGAAAGCTGATATTATTAAGAAGCAGTTGAGTACTACTTCGGACAGGCAATTACTTGAATCGGGAGGCATGGTTTATGTTAATTTATCTGATGGAAACAAGAATGATTTGGTGTTTGATTCTTCAGCAACGATGACTGTTCAATTCTCTGGGGCGAAGAAAAGTGGAATGGAAATATTTGTTGGTGATTCAGTTGATGGGAAACTAAATTGGGTGAAATATAAACCAAGAGATTATGATTGGTTTTGTGGAAATGGCGGACCAAGAAGACCTTCGACAAATATGAATAAACTTAATGACTATGCTTTTAAAGGAGGAATATTAGGATGGATAAACTGTGATCGGTTTATAGAAGTAAAACAGAAAACGGGTTTGTATGTAAACATTGATGATACTGCGAATGTGAACATTTGTTTGATCTTTAAAAAGATAAATTCTATGATGGATTATGGGGATAGAAACAACGGTTGTGATTTTACATTTTATAATGTTCCTGTGGGTGAAGAGGTTACGCTGCTTGCTTTCTCGATGAGGGGAGATAAAGTTTATTGTAGTATTAAAGAATTAAAAATTGGATTGCAAGGCAGAGAAAATTTAACCTTGACCGAAATGAGTAAAGTTGATTTTGAGAAACGGATACGGGTCTTTAATTCGCTGAAGACTTAGACTGTATTAACAAATATATTAATGATTTTATCATCATCATTTTATGATAGCGCCCCTCGGGAGCTACAATAAAACGAAGAAGTTTAAGGTTTAAAGTCTAAACTTTAAGGTTATTGACCACAACACCTGACCAAGCAACCTTACAGGTAGGCTTTTTCAGCCTTCCTGTAAGGTTGCACCATCAATAGTTTCTAAGATAAAAAACCCACATTCTCCAAAATATAGGATAAACTCGGCTTCATATAGGATAAACTCGGCTATATACCTAACCCCTGAAGTGTAATGAAATCGAATGCACCTAACACCTGAAGGGTAATGTCCACGTTCCTGAAAGGTTTTTCTCCTTTCAGATGTTTATAATACCCGTTTTGAATTGTTAAAAAATTGGTAGTCTTGCGGCATGAAAAAGAAATTAACCAATAATAGTATCATGAAATCAAGAATTTTATTTATCGCAATCATTTTTACAGGAGTCTGTTTTATCAATCAATTGGAAGCTCAAACATCTTATGCAAAAGAAAATTTAGAGACCCTGTCGAAAGATGGTCTTTCGGCAGCATGGGCAAACAGAACCATTATTGATATTTATTTTGATAAAGAAAATCTGGTAACAAATGGATTGTTAGATACCAGCGACCGGAACTATTTGTTGAATTCCATTTTCCCTGCACAACAATATCAACGGTCAAAACGATTTGTAGATATTATTCTGGATGGAGCATTGGATGGGACGTTTAAAGTTTTTGATTACACGACCGAAATGCCGATGCCACATGCCGAATTATTACAAACCTATTCGCATACCGATTCAGTGAGAATACCTATTCCTAGTCCACCTTACGAAAGGGATACCGTTGAGAAATATGTACTGAACAGGGATCATATTTTAAAATATCATGTAATGATAGATTGGATTTTTGATGCCAAAAAAGGAACCTTAAAGTCTAAAGTTTTGGGTATTGCACCCTGTTTAAGCAAATATAATTGGGATGGGACGCTTAGGGGTTATTATCCTTTGTTTTGGATATGTTTTTAATATTCCTTTTATGACATTACCTTTTTGGGTAATGCAATAAAGGGAATCTGATTATAAAAACCGAAGAAGCCCCATGTATATTTAAATACTTATCTTTGCCCGCTTCAAAGAAAACAAATCCTTTGATTCAATAGATAAATGAAAGAATCAAAAGAGAATAATAAATCAAATCAGGAGAACACCACTACAGATGAAACAGTAAAATCGCAAGATGTTTTATCAAAACCTACTGACGCAGAAGTTGCCGAATTAACTGGTCCTGTTTGGAAAGTTAAGGAATCATGTTATAGGGCAAGTAAAAAAGATGGACGGATTAATTTGGGTGAACAAGAGATTTCTTATCCAAATAAAAATCTTACTACTACATACAATGACAAGGGAACTAAATTAGAGGAGCAAGCGCTTTCTTATGGAGAAACTTTTATTACTACGTTTTATGATGAAAAGGGAAAGCCTTTTGAAATAAAAAGTTATAAAAAAGACGGTTCTCTAAATTATTTAAGTACCAATAGTTATAATGAAAATGGTTTGTTGATTGATACCACGAGTCGCTATGCTGATGGAAGATTGCTATCCAAGGTTGAATATATTTTTGACGAAAAAGGAAATTATATTCAATGTTTGCAATATCACGGAGCTGATGAAAAGTTAAACCGTAAAACAACTTTCCTGTATGATGACAATGGGTTTAAAATAGAGGATATATCTACAGATGGTGATGGCAATTTAAAACATCGAAACACTTATATAAATAATCAGAAAGGTCATTGTGTTGAAATGGTAATGTTTAATGGAGATGGAAGTATAAAAAGTTCGCACCAATTCTATGACAGTTATGACAGCGATGGAGATTCCATTTATGCGAACAATGCTAATCAAAAAGGCAACATAGATTTACAGGATTATACTTTTGAATATGATGCCCATGGAAACTGGATTGCTAAAATTAAACATTACAAAAATAATGTAACCAATATTTATCTTCGTGAGATAACATACATTGGGGAAGATTCAACAATTACCAATGAAATGATTCTTGAAAAATTAAACGGCTCTTCAGAAATAATTATTCCAAAAGATGCTGAATCATCAGAAATTATTCTTACTGATGAACAAACAAGATGGGTGTCTGATGGCGGTACTGCTGAAATTTTTTCGATTGCTCGTTATTACCTGGCTGCCAATAATGAAATCCCTTCCGAGACTTATTTTCAATTGAACATGCTTGAAGTTGCATCCCTAAAGAAACAATTGATCGAAAATATGGGTGCCAAAGTTATCCATCAATATGAAGTGGAAAAGGATGATGATGAAAAAGGTTTGACTCATTACACGTTGACTTTCCCGAACAGGCATTTTATGCTTCATGTCGAAGGAATCCACAGATCGAGTTCTTATTGGTATGATGTTCCGGATTTCATTACCGAAGACAACAGATACGACCGTGATGTTATTTTTACATGCCAGAACGTGCGTCTGTTCCACCCTGTCGCGGATTCAGAATTTGAAGATGAAAATTTCATGCAGGAGCTGATCGGATATATGGATATGTGTACGCTTGAAAGGCTTCCTGATCAACCGGAAATTTATATGATTCAAGAATCTGACGGTGAATATACTTTGGAAGGACATGAGGTGAAAGATAACTTTGTGATTAAAGATCTGGACTTGAATTATGGTCCTGGTTTTACCAATTTCCATAATGATTTAATGAAGCGTTTTGAATCCGAGACTAAAGGTTTGGTGCTTTTTCATGGCGAACCTGGCACTGGTAAAACCTATTATATTCGTCATTTGCTAAAGAAAATGTCGGACAGTAAAAAGATTGTCATTTATATGCCGCCCAACATGGTTGATCATTTGGTGGAACCTGATTTTATGACTTTTCTTTCGCATGAGATTATCAATTATTCGGCAGATGAATATTTTTGTGTTTTGTTGATTGAAGATGCTGAACCTCTTCTGGCAGCCCGTCAATCTGAAACAAGAATTCAGGGTGTCACCAATCTTTTGAACCTCACGGATGGTTTATTGAATGATATGCTCAATCTTCAAATTATCTGCACTTTTAATGTGCCGCTCAAGAAATTGGATAAAGCCCTTCTTCGTCCGGGCAGGTTGATTGCTCGCAAGGAATTTAAGGCACTTCCTACTTTAGAAGCGAATATTTTAGCCTCACGGTTAGGCATTAAATATGAGTTTAAAAAATCTGCTTCTCTGGCAGAGATTTATGCTATGAAAAGAAATAAACAAACCCTCGTTCATGATGTGGACAATACTAATTCCTAATACTATCATGAAATCGGGAATAGAATTTAAAATAGGCAAATTGTTTAACCCAATTGATATAAGGTTTAACCCAATTGATATAAGGTTTAACCCAATTGATATAAGGTTTAACCCAATTGATATAAAGTTGAACCCAATTGATATAAGGTTGAACCTAATTGATATAAGGTTGAACCCAATTGATATAAGGTTAAACCTAATTGATATAAGGTTGAACCCAACTGATATAAGGTTTAAACTTATGTCTCTGTTGTCTATTTTTATAATGATGAAAGGCATATTTTACAGCACTTTACGCATTAGTGTGAAAAACCTCCAACCCTGTCAAAATCCTGAATTCACAGATTGTATCCTGTTCAATAAAAAACTAATCTTTAATAATTAAAAACTATGGGAAAATTAAAACCATTAAAAACGAACATTGAGGCATCTGAAAAAATTGTGCCGGGGATTATTCTTAATAATGAGGCATCGGAAGAAATTTTGACAACTGAAAAAAAGAAGTGGGTAATGCAGCAATATTCTTCCGGCTTCTTTGCTGATGTTCGTTATTATATTGCCATGAATAATGAATACCCATCACATACTTGTTATGCCAACCAGGATATTGAGGCGGTTTATCTTTTGAAATTATTAAAGGAAAATATGGGCGCAAAAGTTGTCTATTCCTATAATACTGTTTATAAAACAAATGAGCGGATGATGACAAGATACACCGTCGGTTTTCCTAATAGCCGTTATCTGCTTCATGCAACGCAAATCCAAGAGTTCAGAGAATATTATGAGCCTTCTGATTTCATGTTGAAGGATGTTGATTTCGATGGACACGTTTATACCAGCCAACTTGATTTTCACCATCCGGCAGAAGATTCCGAATTTCGGGATATGGATTTGGAGAAGAAATTCAAATATTATCTTGACTATTGCACGCTGAAAAAGAAATCAAAAAGACCGGAAATTTATATGATCGAATCATCAGACGGGAACTTTTCCTTGCAGTCGCATACTGTTAATGAGGACTTCGAAATTAAAGACCTGGACTTGAATTATGGTAATGGTTTCAGCAAGTTCCATGATGAATTAATGAAACGATTTATGAATGAAACCAAAGGTCTGATTCTTTTTCATGGAGAGCCGGGAACGGGCAAAACTTATTACATCAGGCATTTGCTTCGCAAGATGGCTGTTAATAAAAAATTAGTCATTTATATGCCCCCGAATATGGTTGATTATTTAATTCAGCCTGGCTTTATGTCTTTTCTTTCAGATGAGGTAAACCAATGGGCAAGAAGCGGATATTTTTGTGTTTTGTTGATAGAAGATGCCGAGCCATTGCTTGCAGCGCGACATTCCGAAACCAGGATTCAGGGTGTAACAAATCTATTGAATATTACCGATGGATTGTTGAATGATATTTTGAGAATGCAAATCATTTGCACATTTAATGTACCATTGAAAAAATTGGACAAAGCCCTTCTTCGACCAGGCAGATTGCTTGCCAGAAAGGAGTTTAAACCACTGTCACAATTGGATGCTAACATACTTGCATCACGATTAGGAATCAAACACAATTTCAAATCCTCTTCTTCGCTGGCACAGATATATTCGTTTCTGAAAAACAAGAATACACTTATCCATGATGTGGAATAATATAATTCATCAGATTAATATTTGCCTCTATAACCAATAATTAAAAATTCATTATGAAAAAATCAGATAAAACTCCGGATACTAAAACCATCCCTCCAACCGAATCAGAAGTCATAGAATCTCTTGACAAAATTCTTTCTGATAGAAAATTCACTTCTATAGAAGCCATGTGGATTGCAGAAAAAGGGGATGAGAATGCCGGTATATCAGCACGACTATATGTTTTGAAATTTAATGAAATACCTGCCCAAAAATTCTTTACCGCAGAAGGTGTGGAAGTTTTTGAGCTAATGAAACTGCTAAAAAAAGAAATGGGTGCAGTGATTTTGGAGAATTATAAATTCTTTGGTTTTGGATTCCAATGGGTTTGGTACACATTGGGTTTTCCCGATCAACCTTATCTGCTTCACACCAAGCACATGGCTAGAATGGAAGCTAATAAATATGAAAAGCCTTATTTCATGGAAGAGGATTATGACGATGACGATGAGGAAGAAGTTGAAAGATTCAGCAATAGTATTTATAGCGAAGAGCCAGAAGGAAGGTTGCTTAATAGCCAGTTAGTTTTTTTGCATCCAAGCGAGGCTTCAGGAAAACGAGATATGGACTTTGAAGCAGAAATAGAAGAACATATACAAACCTGCACGTTGGATGAAAAAGAAGACCTCCCCGAAATCTATACCGTCCAAACAATGCGAGGTAAGTTCTCTTTGAAATCAAATATCATTCAGGATGAATTTGAAATCAGAGATCTTGACTTAAACTATGGAGATGGTTTTGAAAAGTTTCACAACGAATTAATGCAACGATTTAAGACAGATAGTAAAGGCTTGGTGCTTTTTCATGGAGAGCCAGGAACAGGAAAAACTTATTATATCCGCCATTTACTTCGAAAAATGCAAGCAAGCGGCAAGATAGTTATTTATATGCCGCCAAATATGGTTGATCATCTGATGGAGCCTGGCTTCCTGACTTTTATTGCGCAGGAGGTTAAGCATTATTCCGATCAGGGATTATTTTGTGTGCTTCTTATCGAAGATGCCGAACCTCTTTTAGCCGCACGTGATTCTGGTGTGCGAATTCAAGGAGTTACCAACCTTTTGAATATGACAGATGGCTTATTAAATGATATGCTGAATCTCCAAATCATCTGCACATTTAATGTTGATATAGCACAATTAGACAAAGCCCTGCTCCGCCCCGGTCGTTTACTTGCCCGAAAAGAATTCAGACCACTTGCCGAATTGGAAGCAAATATTTTAGCGTCGCGTTTAGGAATTACTCATCACTTTAAAGGACCAGCAACCCTTTCCGAAATCTACTCCTTCGCAAAAGATAAAAATACCCTTATCCACGATGTGGATGAAGATGGGGAAGAGGTTTAGGATCCCTGAATTACGAAGTTGAAAAACTAACCATCGAAGAGCGGAAGATTATCCATATCCTGCTGAAGCATTTGATGTCATTGAAGAATGAAGTGGCATATTAGAAAAATAAGAATGCCTTAAATTCCTCCCAAAATGACCTTGTGGAAACAAAGGTTGGTACAAAATACTTGTCAGATGGCATTAAGCAAATAGACATTGGTACAAATAATGTTACGGATGGCATTAAGCAAATAGACATTGGTACAAATAGTGCTACGGATGGCATTAAGCAAATAGACATTGGTACAAATAGTGCTACGGATGGCATCATCCAAAAAGAGATTGGTACAAATGATTCCGTTTATGGCATTAAGCAAAAAGACATTGGTACAAATGATTCCGTTTATGGCATTAAGGAAAAAGACATTGGTACAAATAGTGTTACGGGAAGCCTTTCGGAAATAAAGGTTGGTACGAAACCTGTTATGGAAGCCTTTCCAATATTAAATGCAAATGGCAATGCTTTACGGTACTCGGTTTTCGAGAAAGACAAATCGAATCGTATTTTGCTGGAATTGTTCGGGGTAGCGAAAACTTAATAGAACTTTTAACAGTATCTTTGCGCCCCCCTGAATTCAAATGAAATAGGATAATTGATAAAACTAAAACAAGAAGATGGCAAAGAAAAAAGAAATTAAAGAGGCTTCTACGGAAGTGGAAAAGGTTGTGGTTCCTGCAAAGCCGACTGATGTTGAATTGAATGATATGAAAGGAGCGGTGAAGTCTGTGAAGGAAACTTATCATAAGTGTGTAGAGAAAGGGGATAAGATTATTCGAGGTAAAATAGAATTCCCAATAGGCGTTAAGACCAATCGGACCATGTTCTTTAATGAGCAGGGAAGAATGACAGAGGAGCATTTGATTGAACAAGCCGGTAATAAAACCATCTCTCTCTTTAACGATAAGGGATTAAATACAGAATATACTTACTTTCATCCTACTGGGGATTTGTATTTTTCAGGGACTTTGAAATATGATGACAAAGGACTTCAAATCGAAAGTCGAAGTTTGGATGCTGAAGGGAAATTAATGATGAGAAGTGAAACATTTTACAATGATAATGGGCAACAGATTCTAGGTTTACAATACGGAAGAGATGATAGGTTAAGTTCCAAAGCTATTCTTAAATATGATGACAGAGGATTTCAAACTGAAGCTATATATGAAAACAGTGAGGGTGGATTAATCAGTAGAAGTACTTATAAGCATGATGACAAAGGACAATGTATAGAATTGGTCATGTATAAAGCTGATGGGAGTTTAGATAGACGGCATTTCTTTACACCTGAATATGACAGCGATGGAAAATATATTAACCCAAATCAATATCATCAAGATTTGAAAAGGAAGAGTTTGGAATTGGAAGAGAATGCCTGGGAACGGGATGCCTTTGGTAACTGGATAGAGAAATGGAAATACTATAAACAAAAGATTACAAATGTATGGGTGCGGGAGATCGTTTATTATGGCGAACAACCTCCTTTTAAAGAATATCTAAGTATCGTTGAGAACAAAGAAGAATTATTAAATAAAACAGAAATGGATAATACAAACGAAACAGTTCCTACAGTACATTCATCAATAGATGAAACAAAACTTGCACGATGGGTGGCAGAGGGAAGCCCTGCACCTGATCAATTCTCAACCTTCCGATATTATGTCGTTACTAATAATGAAGCACCTTCGATGACCACTTATGAAAGAGATACGTTTGAAGTAATTGCTTTAATGAAAGACTTGATTGAAAACATGGGAGCGAAAATAATTCATTCCCATTATCGCAAAGAAATAGATACTTATGAAGGTTCTCGAATTATGCGCTATACATTGGGCTTTCCTAACAAAGGTTATTTGCTCACAGCTTCGCAAATTCAAGAAGAAGACGGTCGTGATTATGATGTCTCCAATTATATAAGATCAATCAATGAACATGAGTACGAAACTGTATATACCAGCCAATTGACGCTTACTCATCCAAGTGATGGTTCTGGCAGACGGGATGAAGAATTTGAACAGGAATTAGAGAGCTATATGACCATGTGTACCTTGGAAAGGATTCCGGAGAAACCAAAGATATACATGATTCAATTCAGTCAAAACTTTTATCTCAAATCTCATGCGGTGGAAGATAACTTTGAGATAAAAGATCTCGACTTGAATTATGGTCATGGCTTTGCGAAGTTTCATAACGAATTGATGGGGCGATTTCTGAATGAAAGCAAGGGCTTGGTACTCTTTCATGGCGAACCAGGTACAGGAAAAACTTATTACATAAGACACTTATTGCGAAGCATGTCAAATAATAATAAGATAGTTATTTACATGCCTCCGAATATGGTTGATCATTTGGTAGAACCAGGCTTTATGACCTTTATTTCAACTCAAGTAGAGCATTATTCAAGACAAGGGAGATTTGTCGTTCTTCTTATCGAAGATGCCGAACCCTTGCTTGCGAAACGTCAGGAAGGGATAAGGATTCAAGGTGTTACCAACCTTCTTAATATGACAGATGGATTGCTGAATGATATGTTGAATCTTCAGATCATCTGTACTTTTAATGTTGATTTAAAGAAATTAGATAGTGCCTTGCTTCGACCAGGAAGGTTAATTGCACGTAAAGAATTTAAAGCATTAAGTGAATTAGATGCGAACCTTCTTGCACAGCGATTAGGTATTAAACATCATTTCAAAAAGGAAGCAACTCTTGGTAAAATTTATTCGTTCGGAAAGAATATGAACACCCTCATCCATGATGTTGAAGCCGGTCGAGATGCTTCGACTATTATTGATGATTTATAAAATTGATTAATCCAGAGATGAGGGATATGCCACACTTCATCCCAAATAAAAAGCGAATAAAAACTAATACCATTAGTTTCTATTCGCTTTCTTGGTGGACCCGAAGGGACTTCCAACCCTATGTTTAAAACCCTTTATATTAAAGACTTTAAGAACATTGTTTGATTATTTGTATACACTATTGTACACTTTAGAAGTTTTAACTGGTTTTTTGATTTATGCAGAAATTAATAAATATATTGTTGCAAAAGTTTTGTCTGCTAAGAAATCTATATCTTTGCATCCTAATACTTTAAAGGTTTTGAAATAATTTTTTTTCAAACATATAAATCCATGATTCATTTTAAGAATTGTCAATACTGTGATGTTTCGTTCTTGGCGAAACGCTCTGATGCAAAATACTGTTCTCAAACTTGCAGACAACTCGGTTACATGAAACGGATTGAAGAGAGTGATAATTGGATATTTTATGAAGACGAAAAGATAAACGAAGATAAAATCCGAGATGTCAAATTAAAAAAGTATATAGAGAAACAAAAGGTTTTAATCATTAATGAAATAGTATTATTGAATCCTGATCAAAGAAAAAAAACTATAGCAGCACACGAGAAACGAATCAATAGGGTAATCAAGGAGAACAGGATAGATGAAGCATTGAAAAAATGTATTTTTGATTTGCATAAATTGGAACAAAAGAGGGATATTAAAGTGCATGAGGTTTCAAAAATTTCTGTTAGAATAAGAACTGTTTGGGATAAGGAGAATCCAATATTGCCTGGGTATTACAGACATGCTAATTTTATACTGTTTAAATTATTTAGTAACCTCGAAGAGGTAATAAAGGCGAATAGAAATACCCCAAGAAATAAATTTCATTTTGATTTGGGGGAAGAATTTAGGAGAGAAATGTCTGATGTTTATTTTGACCTTGATAGGGATTGAATTCTGAACTATGAATTGCTTTATTTAAGAAACAAAATTGTTGATTATGGTAGTAAATTCAATAAGACAATTATGTATTGAATAGTTTGCTCAATTTATTTATTGGATTTGTATGTCCTTCGGTTTGTATTTTGAATTATGATTAATCTTCGATAATATTTTTCTAATCAAGACATGACGACCCTGGATGTGTGTCAAGTAAGCACTTAGTAACCCTAAATAAGTGTCAAGTGGAGGAATGGTAAGTGTCAAGTGAAAGCTGGGAAAGGCTACCAGAACCCTAACATAAGGCTAAAATTTGGTTGCTATAAATTGCTCTTATTAGTATTTTCAACTCGATTTTTAGAAAAAAATAAGTTCAAAAGTCAATCACATTTACAAAAGGCTCAATGCATGCAGGGAAACCGTGTTTGAGAAGCCTTCTTTCCGTGCTTCTATCACCAAGAAAAGATGTTTGATTCCTGCTTGCGGGTTTTATGACTGGAGGGATTATAACGGCAAGAAATATCCTTATTATATCTATTTCAAAGACCGCGAATTATTTTCTTTTGCGGGTATCTATGAGAGCTGGACTGACCGCGAGACGGGCGAACTCATCAATACCTATTCCATGCTTACCGTGGATGCCAACCCCATGATGGCTAAGATTCATAACACCAAAGAACGTATGCCAGTAATCCTTGCCAAGGCTGATGAAGAACGATGGCTGAACCCTGCCCTTACGAAAGAAGATATTGCGGGACTTATGAAACCTTACGATGAAACGCTGATGGCAGCTTATACGGTGCAAAAGGATTTCAACAAGATACACCATGAGGAAGGGCAAGCCTTGCCGGTATTTGAATATTCGGAATTGCCGGGGCTTTGATATTGTTTTACTACTTTTGCAGGCTGAAATAAAAAAACTTGAACCATGACAGATAAAGAAAAGCAAATTGCCTATTGGGTGAGCACTGCCGTTGATGATATGGAATCAATTGACTATTTATTCAATGGCAAGAAATATGTGCAGGCATTATTTTTCTCACACCTTTCTTTAGAGAAAATTCTCAAAGCTCTTTGGGTTAAGAATAATGAATTGAACTATCCTCCTAAAACGCATAACTTGTCTTATCTTTATGAGAATTCAAAGATAGATTTAAACGAAGAACAAACAGATTTTCTACAAACTATGAATGTCTATCAGATAGAAGGTCGTTATCCTGATTACATTTCGATGCTTCATAATACCACTACTAAACAAAAAGCCGAAACAATTATTAATGAATCCAAAAAATTATTCCAATGCTTACAAGAGAAATTGCAATAGCCAAAGCCAAAGAATTTATATCAAGTTGCAGAAATCATAACATCATTTTTAATAATGTAATTCTGTTCGGTTCCGCCTCAAGGGGCGAAGCAACGGAGTATTCAGACATTGATCTCTTGTTGGTTTCAGATATTTTTGGGTTTGACAAATGGGAAAATGCAAAATTGATAGCTTCTGTAAATAAACATTTCAGCTTGATAGATGCTCATACATTTCCAACAGAATATTTTATTGAAGGAGACCCCTTGATAAATGAAATCAAGAGGACAGGGATAGAGATAAAATAAATTTCTTCACTCCTTAAACCTCTGGATGAAACGCTGATGGCAGCCTATACGGTACAAAAGGATTTCAACAAGATACACCATGAGGAAGGTCAAGTGTTGCCGGTATTTGAATATTCGGAATTGCCGGGGCTTTGATATTGTTTTACTACTTTTGCAGGCTGAATCCAGAATATACTTTTTGAAAATGATAAAAACACTTGATAGAACTCTCTTTACTTATAAACTTGCAACCATACAGGTGCAGGGGGCAGATGTCTGGTTGTTGCGGCATCCCGACGAGCGGGAAAGCCTTTGGGATGTGAATAGATTTTTTTTTGAATTGTAAAATTTTATCTAATTCTATAATTATGAAAAAGTATTGTTTATTTATCCTCCTTACAGTTATCTATTCCTCCTGTTTTTCTCCGCAAAAGGATTATGTGGTAAAACCGAAGCTAATAAGACTTAGTCCTGATGAAATATTTGATGAAAGGATTGTTTCAGATGCTATATTTGATGCGGAGGAATTGGCAACTGATACATTGAAGAATAAAAGTATGCGGCTATTTTTAAAGGGTGTGGATGCGTATAAAAATAAAAAAAATCCATCGCTTGCTATATCACTATTTAAAAACTCCATTCTTGAATTTCCTTCCCCAAAAGCCTATTTTGAATTAGGCAATGCTTTATTAGACTCTGATGAGGGAGCTATTTTAAATAAAATATATATTGACCAGGCTTCGAAATCGTTTGAAATAGCAGAAAAATTGAAGTTTCAACCAGTATCAATGGTAAAATATGTGTAAATAAACACAATACCTCACAAGCATTCCCTAATAATTGTAAAAATGCCCTTGGTGTAACTCCATTACCACGACATCGCACACATTTTTCTCGTCATCTCACAGCCTTCACGAAACACCGTAAGTATTTCCAAAAGGATCACAAGTGCACACTCTCACCTCGCATAATCATATCCAAATCTTCCAAGCCCTTTTCTAAATCTCGCTCTACTATATCCTAATCTCGCAAATATTTTTTATCTTGAATGAAAAGTTAACAACATCCTTTCCAGTTTTTATTGCCACGATTCCCTCCCGCAAAAAAATTACCCCCAAAACAAAACATTTGGACAATTTATTTACAATCCATACCCAAAAATGTACCCCAGACTACCCCTGGATTACCCCCAGACTACCCATGGATTACCCTAAAATACCCTAAAAATTCAGCTTCTTCATTTCCTCCTTCTTCTTAACATCAATGATCTTACCATATATCTGTGTTGTCTTGGTGTTCGTATGACCTAACAAAGAACTTACAACCTCCAAAGGAATTCCTTTTGTAAGTACCAACCTAGCAAAAGGGTGTCTTGCAACATGCGAAGTAGCGAATAAAAACTAATACCATTAGTTTCTATTCGCTTTCCTGGTGGACCCGAAGGGATTCGAACCCCCAACCAACAGAACCGGAATCTGTCATTCTATCCAATTGAACTACGGGTCCAGAAGATATTAAACTGGGCGCAAAGTTAGTATTTCAGGGATTACTAATTTTGCGCCTTAATATTTAATAGAGATTATGAAAAAGAAAACACCAAAAGATTCGATGGCGATCACTACCGAAATCGTTTTGCCAAATGATACGAACACACTCGGAAACCTTATGGGCGGACGATTGTTGCATTGGATGGATATCACGGCTGCCATCGCTTGTCATCGTCATTGCAACCGCGTGGTGGTAACTGCTTCTGTGAATAATGTTGCATTCAATCAACCGATAAGATTGGGCGAGATAGTGACCTTACAGGCGAAGATTTCTCGTGCATTTACTTCTTCTATGGAAGTTTTTATTGATGTTTGGGTGGAGAATAATTCTACCGGCACCAAGAAGAAATGCAACGAAGCCATCTATACTTTCGTGGCGGTTGACCAGATGGGAAATCCGATTGCGGTGCCTGAAATCGAGCCGGAATCTCATGAAGAAAAGGAGCGATATGCAGCGGCTTTGCGCAGGCGGCAGTTGAGTTTGATATTGGCT
>CAIMUP010000047.1 GCA_903844645.1 uncultured Bacteroidota bacterium | reverse complement strand
GGATTCCCAACAAGTATTTTTCATTCCTGTTGGTATTAGTTTTACCTCTCCACAACAAACTTCCCTCTTGCGATGGTTAATGAGCTTGTCGAATTACTTACTTCATAGAAATAAATTCCTGCGCTCCAGGTGGAAATAGGGATAGTATTATCAATGCCGGTAAGCATTTCTTTATAGACTTCTGTGCCCATGATGTCTGTAATGATTAATTGTTCATTAGGAGTTGGCATGGATGGATGGATGGATAGAAGGGTGGTGGCGGAGTTATATATGAACAAGAAAAAGGAATTAGGAATTCGAATTATCAGGTCTATATTTACTTCTAATATTAAAATTAAATAAAGCTAATATTTCTCTTAAAGGTTGTCCATTTCCCTCATTAATTACAAACTTAGCTATATCTATATTTAAAGTATCTCGTTTCTTAATATCTGCCGCACACTCCTTTGCCAAATTAGTAATGAAATTATATGTTTTAACATCTTCATAGTCTAATTTATTTATTGCTGTAGCTATCTTTCGTGAAAGACCCTTTTCAAAATAGTAATTAAAAAGCCTATGATTAAGTTGACGTAATTTGGACAATAAGAAATCTTTCTCATTGTCAGCTTCAATAAATTTATCTCTGAATTTAATTGATTCATTTTCTAACAATAGTGTTTTATCAATATTGTTTTCTATAAGCAAATTGTGAAGGTGAGACAGTGTTGAAAATTTATACAACGTTACATATGAAACTATAAGTTTGTCACTTGTTTCAGTAATTTCATCTTTTATCTTTTTAATATTACTATATCGTGCAATAACCCAATTACCAATAATAGAAACTACAACTGAGAAAAATGAAACAAATAATAATGTCCCTAAATTTGTGCTGTTTGAATGATGGTAACATAAAATTATCATATCTTAGCTATTTTAAATTTTAGTCTCTATTTAAAGCTAATCTATAGCAAACCATATTTCCAACCAATTTTACCAATGTCATCAGGATTACAATCTTTCAATTCATTAAGGGCATCAGCCATTTCAGAGTATCTTTTAGAGTGGTAAAAATTATCAGGATCTTTATACTTTAATCTCTTTATTTCGGAATAGATATTATCCAAAAGAATCATTTCATTTTTTATGGATTCAATCTTAAATACTTGATTAAAATAAGCAATCCATGATTCAGCATTTGCATCGTTACTAAAATCAACTGATGCAGCATTTTTCGCCTCTTCTTTTGCTTTTGATTGATAATAGTCTAGAATTTTTATGTTTTGAGTATTTGTCAATTTAACATTTAATAGTTTACCATAGGAATTTGAAACCCTTTGATGATTGTAATCAAATCTTCCTTGTAATGTTGCCATAGCATTACCATAGAAATTATAATCGGGTGTAAAATTTTGTGCCTCACAACTCAATCCCATTGAGCTAAGCAGTATTGTTATTAGTATTACTTTTTTCATACTATTTATTTTTTATTTGTTACTATATTTTATTTAAGATTTTCCAAGATAACTTCCCTTTCCCAAGCGCGGTCATTGCTATTATATAATAGGAATAGACCTTTGTGTATAAGGATTAGGTAAGTCTGTTTAAGGATTAGGTAAGTCAGTATAGAGATAACACTATCGTATATAGAGACAAGGCTATCGTATATAGAGATAACGCTGTCGTGTATAGAGACAAGGCTATCGTATATAGAGATAACGCTATCGTATATAGGGATAACGTTGTTGCATATAAGGACAGGACTGTTGCATATAGAGATAACGCTATCGTATATAGCGACAGGACTATCGTATATAAGGATAACGTAAGTCAATGACAGGATTAGGTAAGTCTGTATAGAGACAAGGATTTTCCTATTGGGAATAGGATAGCTGAAGGGGAAATGTGCCTTATTAAAGGTGGAGCCGCTGCTTTTCGATGCCAGACTGCCAGCTTTCATGGTGAAATTATGGAATGGTGGTATAAATAATTCCCGTCCCATATAGCTGGGATTTTTTAATTCCTTAATATCTGTAGCTACCTTTATCTTTTTCATCGCCGCAAAGTTACAAAAAAAACTATTGAAATAAAAAATCCATGATTAAATCCATCAAAGCCCAATTTCCCTCTTTTGTCTCCATGATACCTCCCAAAGCAAATTTTTTTCTAAATCATCAAGATACCGAATCCCGCGATAACAGGGGATTACAGATGGTTTCCGATGAATTCTTTTGATTTCCGTCGGATTTCTCAAGAATTCTTCCGGATTTCTCAAGAATTCTTCCGGATTACTCAAGCATTCTTCCGGATTACTCAAGCATTCTTCCGGATTACTCAAGCATTCTTCCGGATTACTCAAGCATTCCGCTGGATTACTCAAGCATTCCGTCGGATTACTCAAGTATTCCGACGGATTACTCAAGTATTCCGACGGATTACTCAAGTATTCCGACGGATTAGGTGATTTAGCTCTGTACAAGCAAAATTTACTAAAGAGGATACTTTTTGATGCTGAAATCATATCCTAATAGCAACAGGTATTACCATAAACTTTAACTAAAAAAACACCCAAATTTTAACTAAAAACCGCACTAAACGCATTCCACACCATGCTAAACGCATTCCACACCATCCTAAACGCATCCCACACCATCCTAAATGCATTCCACACCATCCTAAACGCATTCCATACTAACCTGAATGTATTCCACACCATGCTGAATGCCTTCCATACCATCCCCAATGCCCTCCACACCATCCCCAATACATCTCATACCAAACAAATCTCGTTCTAATCCTAATTTATTAATTTCGCCCCCATGAATAATAACCACTTATGCAACATAAGATTACATTTTTTATCCTTCTTTCGCTTCTCGCGATAGGAAATCCCACTCCTCTCCATTCCCAAGCATTAACCCAGACGGTGCGTGGCAGAATAATAGATAAAATCACGCAGTCGCCCCTTCCGGGTGCCTCGATAGCTGCCATCAAAGATTCTACTATTTTAATGGGAGCCAGTGCCGATATGAACGGCTATTTTCACCTCGACAATGTCCCCGTCGGCAGACAAACATTCAAGGTTTTCTTTGTCGGCTATACCACGATGACCTTGTCCGATGTCATCGTCAGTTCAGGGAAAGAAGTAGTGCTCACCATCGAGCTAGATGAAAGTATTGTGCAGATGAAAACCTTTGAACTAAAAGCCGTAGCTAATGGCGGTGCAATTAATGAGATGGCATCGGGCAGCGTTCGCACATTTAATACCGAAGAAACGGAACGCTTTGCCGGCAGTCGTGGCGATCCGGCTCGTATGGCATCGAACTTTGCTGGGGTTCAGGGCACTGATGATACTCGGAACGATGTCGTTGTTCGGGGTAATTCTCCGATAGGTCTTTTATGGCGATTGGATGGTGTAAATATCCCCAATCCGAATCACTTCGCGACCCCCGGAACTACGGGAGGACCAGTCTCGATGCTGAATGATAAGACCCTCTCTAATTCTGACTTTTATACAGGTGCTTTCCCTGCAGAATATGGTAATAGTATAGCCGGTGTGTTTGATCTGAAGCTCCGCTCCGGCAACACCGAGAAGCATGAGTTCACGGGGCAGTTCGGCTTCCTCGGCACCGAGATACTTGCCGAAGGACCGATCAATAAAGAGCTACATTCGTCCTACCTTTTATCCTTCCGGTATTCCTCGCTGGAGCTGTTTAATAAACTTCATATTAAGATAGGCACCGATGCCGTTCCGAATTATATGGATGGGGCATTCAAACTGAATTTCCCAACCCGCCATTGCGGTACTTTTGCTCTCTTCGGGATAGGCGGCAAAAGCAATGTAGATATTTTGGTCAGCAAAGATACCGTCCCCACGCAACAGCTTTATGGCGATAAAGACCGCGACCAATACTTCGCTACCAACATGCAGATAGTGGGATTTACGCATCTGTATCAGATAAATTCTTCCTCCTATACGCATCTTACCATAGCTGCATCTACCGCGACTACCAAGGCTTTGGACGACTTGGTGTATCGCAACAAAGACTTTAAGATAGATTCGGTTATTCATAAGCTCGGCTACGATTTTAATGAGCGTAAGTTGAGTCTTTCATTCACTTATTCCAAGAAGTTTTCTGCCCGTCATAGTCTTAAAGTAGGCATCTATGGCGATAAGTATTACGAGAATTTAATTGATACCAGCTACAACCAAACTACCTACCATTGGGAGAACCGCGAGGACTATCACGGCAACACGTTGCTGCTGCAACCGTTTCTTTAATGGCAATACCGCGCCACGGACGACCTTGTATTTAATGCCGGAGTTCATGGCATGTATTTCCAGTAAATCAATAGCAAGTCCGCAGAGCCACGCTTCGGAATAAAGTATTCTGTTAATAAGCATCAAACCCTTGGCATTGCTTACGGCAACCATTCTGAATTGCAGCCAACGTATCTCTATTTCCAGCATGTATCCTTCGATGGAATTAATTATTCTATGCATAATAAAAGTATGGATGTTAGCCGTAGCAACCATCTGGTGCTGTCATACGATGTCCTGTTTTCAGGGAATACACACCTCAAATTCGAGAGCTATTACCAGCAACTTTATAACATACCGGTTACGGCATATTCCTCCTCTTATTCTTTGCTTAATGAAGGCAGCAACTTCGACCGTTACTTCCCTGACAGCCTTGTAAATAAAGGCACGGGGACCAACTACGGCGTGGAATTGACTCTCGAAAAGTTCTATGCCAACAGCTTCTTTTATATGTTCACTGCCTCGCTGTATAATTCCAAATACAAGGGCAGCGATGGCATCGAACGGAACACCGATTTCAATGGCAACTTCGCCACCAATTTACTCATCGGTAAGGAATACAAACTCGGTAAACAGAAGCTGAATGTGCTGAACCTCGGTGCGAAGATAACTTATGCCGGAGGGCATCTATATACCCCCGTCAATGTTGATTCTTCGCTCGCTGTGAAAGAAAAAGTAGAGTACGATTCCTTGCGCAACACCCTTCGGTTTAATAATTATTTTCGCTTCGATATTAAGGTCGGACTTCGGTTTAATAAAAAGAAACTGGCACACGAAATCGGGCTTGATCTGGTCAACATCTTTAACACCAAAAACGTGTTGGCACTCATCTATGCTCCAGACCCGCTCGACCATTCCAAAAGCCCTCTGGTTCAGGAATATCAACTCGGCTTCCTGCCCATCTTTTATTACAAGATAGATTTCTAAACTCCCCTCCCTTGCCCAACAATCTCACTATTCAAATCCTGAAGTGAGAAAAACCTTTCAGGAGGTCGAATCATTATTTCAGGAAAATGTTATAAAGTGATGATGTAAGGTTGCAATGTGATGATGTAAGGTTGCATTGTGATGATGTAAGGTCACAATGTGATGATGTAAGATTGCATTGTGATGATGCAAGGTTGCATTGTGATGATGCAAGGTTGCATTGTGATGATGCAAGGTTGCAATGTGATGATGCAAGGTTGCAATGTAACAATGCAAGGTTGCAATGTAACAATGCAAGGTTGCAATGTAACAATGCAAGGTTGCAATGTAACAATGCAAGGTTGCAACATCACTTTAGTAGTTTTCTCCGTTTTTAAACCCCGTTTTCCGTTATAAACACCATTATATAAGGAGTGGAAAATGGATTCCAGAGCCTCGAAATCGCCTTTTTTGAGGATGTAATCGGGAATTTTCCTTTTTTCGACAGATGAAAACATAAAACAAAATTATTCTTCCTTCGTACAACATCACAAAAGGAAAAGCCATGAGCCGGAATTTAGGGAGAAAGGACAGAATAATCAGGTTTAGTTTTAGTGCCTGTTTAATAATCAGTACCATTCTTATACAATCGTGGTGGGGCTTCATCGGGATAGAACCATTGCTCACCGTAGTATTCGCCTTCTCCCCTATCTACGCCCTTTTCGGGATAGATACGTATGAAAGAAATCAACGAATCAACAGTCATTAAAATAAAATAGAAAGGAGGTTAACAGATACATTGAAAAGAGGAGAGGCAACAACACAATGTGAGCCTCTTTTCCTTTAGTTCCTGTTTCCTATCTTTGCAGCCGATAAATAATAAGAAAATGACAGATCAAAAAGCAGTAATCGTTTATATAGAAAGCACCCCCAACCCCGCCTCTATGAAGTTTGTAGCCAATGGATATTTAATGAAAGATGGTGAAGTGGAATATCGTACCAAAGAACAAGCCGTGAATTGCCCCTTAGCCCTTCAGCTATTCGATTTCGATGGGGTGAAATCAGTATTTATCACCAATAATTTTGTAACCGTTACCAAGACTGAAGACTTTGAATGGATGGAAATTCAAGGCATCCTCCGCGAATTTATCAAAGGCTTTATCGAATCCGGTGAAAAGATATTTATCGGCAACCCGATAGACGAAATAAAGCAATCAGAAGAACAAAAAATGATCGCCATGAACGACCCCGAAACAGTTACTAAAATCATGGAAATGCTTGATGAATATATCCGCCCAGCCGTCGAAGGAGATGGAGGAGCTATTAACCTGAAATCGTTTGTGGATGGTATCGTGACCGTTCAATTGAAAGGCTCATGCAGCGGATGTCCTTCCTCCACATTAACCCTCAAGGCAGGGATAGAAAATCTGTTAAAACGAATGGTTCCGGGAGTTACCGAAGTAGTTGCAGAATCTATTTAAGATTAGAGTGGAATAATTACTTCCAAGAGTATTTCCCACCATCCTGAACATAACAATCAATCCCTTTCTTTTTCATATCAGTACACATCTGGTATGCTGATGCCGAAGAAAGCTCTTTTCCCCCAAGAACAAGGATATAGGAAGGGGGTAGTTTTGCAAAATGATTAGAAGAAATAAGTTCACCCTCGACACCTTTTTGTTTCAGGTCAGCAATCATGTTCAGAGCATTTTCCTTCACCTCAAACATACCTAAAGAAATCATGAAAGTATGAGTATCCTCATTAGATTTCCTAACATTGTTTGACGCAACAGGCTTTGTATTATTAACCGAAGTCATCGCTTTGTTATTATTCGCAACTTCATTATTTGTTTCAGCATCCGAAGCATTCTCCTCGGTTTTAGATGTGCCGTATGTCAGAGCTTTCATACCTTCAACATATTTCATAGAGAAACTCTTTTCAGAAGCCCGCTCGATATGAGAAACAGGAAGCACTTCTTTTACTTCTTCGGATTGGTTTTCATCACCGGTATTTGCATCATCATCATCAATAGCATCAACATAAAGCGTATCGGGAGGAAGAATGCGAACCTGATTTTGCGAAGAATTAGTACCAGATAAATTAGTATCCTTATTCCTATAAAACTTGTAATAATAAGCATATCCGACACCACAGAGATTGAGAAAAAGAAATACCGCAAAGATAGAATACCATTTGAGAATTGCATCTCCTTTAAAGGACATTTTACTCCAAACAGACTCGCGTTTTGTCTCCGTTTCAGTCATATTATTATGTATTGTCAGAATAGCTTCTTTTGATTCAAGCGACAAAATTAGGAAAAAAAAGTAAGACCACCAAATTTAAAGCTAATTTTATCATAAAAAGTTTTAAACAATTTCAGCAACGACGAACGTACTTCCTGTTATTAGAACTAAATCATCGTGATCTTCAGCAGCCTTTTGCGCAGCTTTTAATGCTTCTTTTACCGATGGATAAACAGCACCTTTTAACTTAAACATTGATGCTTGTTCTTGCAATTCGTTTGCGGGTAAAGCACGAGGAAGATCAGCATTACAGAAATAATAGGTAGCATTCTTTGGTAATACTTTCAGCACTTTAGTGATGTCTTTATCCTTTACCATTCCAAAAACAAAATGCAGATGTTGGTGCGGAGTCAGTTCCACTTGCTTTAATACTTCCTTGATTCCATCAACATTATGCGCGACATCGCAGATGGTAAGAGGGGCTTCAGAAATGGTTTGCCAACGCCCCATGATACCCGTTAAATCTTTTACTGTATTGAGTGCTTTTTTGATGTTATGATCAGATATTTCGTAGCCCTTTTCTCTAAGAATTTCCACTGTTTGTAGTACGCCGAGTACATTTTTGGTTTGGTAATTTCCATTCAACTGCAATTCTACCAAGCGAAGTAATGCTTTACCCTCTTTCCAAACATCGAAGGTCAGGCTGCCTGTTGAATCGAAGGGTTGTCGAAGGTTTTTTACTTGTAACAATTGGTCGGCATAATAGATTTTCGAGGATCTTAATTCAGCTATTTCATTAAATATTTCAGCCGTTATCGGATTCGTTTCACTGATCACCACGGGTGCCCATCGTTTGATGATTCCTGCCTTTTCCACAGCTATTTTCTCTAAGGTATCTCCCAAAATATCGGTGTGATCATATCCTATATTGGTAATGACAGACACCTCCGGATAGATCACGTTGGTCGAATCCAATCGCCCTCCCAAGCCGGTTTCTATGACTGCAATATCTACCTCCATCTCCTTAAAATATTCAAAAGCAAGCCCCACTGTCATCTCAAAAAAAGAGGGTTTAATTTTCTTGAGCATTGGTTTATTCCGTTGTACAAAATCAATCACATAACTCTTCCTGATGGGCTTGCCATTCACCTTAATTCGTTCTCTGAAATCTTTGAGATGCGGAGAGGTATAAAGCCCCGTCCGATAGCCTGATGCCTGAAGAATAGCGGCAAGCATGTGCGACGTAGAACCCTTGCCGTTAGTGCCCGCAATATGAATCGTCCTAAGGTTTTTATGAGGATTATCCAAGGCATCCAAAATCATTTTAGTCTTCTTCAAATCAGCCCTGTAAGCAAAGATGCCGACGCGTTGGAACATGGGTAATTGGCTGTAAAGAAATTTAAGGGTATTTTGATAAACCATAGTGGAATTATAGATAAAACTTGTCGTTGCAATATTACCAAAAAAGAATCAGAATTATTTACCCGTCCGCAGCCTCTGTTACCAGAGCAAGCGACCATAGTGGAACTTCGTGCCTGGAAGGAAGAATCTATATTTTATATAAGTAGCTCCCATTCCGCTCCCAAAATATTCCCAATGTTCCAAACCTGACGGGAGAAAAACCTGTCAGGAATCGTCAAAAACACGATTTTTAGCCAAATAATGGGGGTAGTTCTGAAGTGGTATTTTAATTTATTTGGCTTGTTTGGCATTCTGTGGCGAGGTAATAATGGAAGGAATACGGTTGTTTTTGCTGATTTCGATACTATCACCTGTTTTCTTATCATGCAGTCTTAAAATAGGCAAAAAACATGTTTTCTGTCTGTCAAAGAGTCGAAGCGGTCTGTCAAAGAGTCGAAGCGGTCTGTCAAAGAGTCGAGTTGGTCTGTCAAAGAGTCGAAGTTGTCTGTCAAAGTGTCGAGTTGGTCTGTCAAAGTGTCGAGTCGGTCTGTCAAAGAGTCGAGGAGGTCTGTCAAAGAGTCGAGGAGGTCTGTCAAAGTGTCGAGGAGGTCTGTCAAAGAGTAGAGTCAGTCTGTCAAAGTGTCGAGTCGGTCTGTCAAAGAGTCGAAGCGGTCTATCAAAGAGTCGAGGAGGTCTCCCAATGAGTATGACGTAATTTCTTTCCTATTTAATGATGATCTTTCTGCCAAGAAGGGTTCAATAGGAAAGAGGTTTAGTAAGCGGAATACGGCAGATTGATTGGATTTATACCCAAAATCCAACCAAAGCCTTCTACTCGGGAGAGAATAAATATTTAATCTTGCCTAATTGCAGATCGGGAGCATCGGCACTGGCTTCCCATTTCACCTTTTTAGCGGCTTCGATAGCTTTATTAATATAAAAAGGATTCGCGGAAAGCGTACCCAAACCGCGTTCCGCACGGGTTACATTTCCGTTTCTATCTACCCAAATATTTACTACAACAATAGCTCTTTCGTTGATGTTTTTTACATCCGGAATTTCCTTATTCAACGCCCTTCTATTCCCTAACACATAGCTGTTTCCATCGCCTCCCGGTCCATCGCCTCCGGTACCTGGAATGCCATTGTAATTATTGGAGTTTGGATTGCCATTCGGATTCCCTTGATAGCCCGGAGTACCGGTAATGCCCTTACCTCCGCTTTTATCTTTCGGACTCTTCTTATATTCAGCGGCAGGGTTGGATATTTTAAGCTTTTCGGTAGCTTTCTTTTTCTTGGAATCGCCGAGGTATGGATTATCTTCTGTATCTTGCGACAGAACGGGCTTTTCATTACTTGTTCCCGACTTATCTTTTGAGGTATTTTTTGTCGGAGTAGCAACAGATTTCTTGGAAGGAGCAGGTTCACCCGGAGTATCGCCCATACCTTCATCCGAAGTACCTAAAGCGACTTCCACTCCGAAGCCACTTGCCTCTGGATACGGTGGAAGTGGTGTATGAAAAACGATAAAGAAAAAGATTAAAAACAGAAGTGCATGGAAGATTAAAGTTCCAAACATCGGAGTTACTCTGTTCTTTTTAATAGTAGCTTCCATTCTAATGAATTAACTCTTTGGTTCGGTGGATAACACCATTTTCAGTTTCAGTTTATACCCTATCTGCATCAAGTCCACCAAGTCTTGAATGGATAATGCTTTATCCAATCTTAATACTATGGTGCCTTGCTGTTTTAATTTTGATTCTCTATCCAAAACGCTTTCTAATTTATCCACTGTAACCGGAACATTGTTTACAAAGTAACGGAGATCTTTCGAGACATCTACAGTGATACTTTGTTTGTTCATTGTTTGAGACTTCTTGCTGCTTGGAAGGTTCAGTTTAATAACGCTCGGATTCACTAACGTAGAGATAATAAGGAAAAACAACAACAGGAAAAACATAATGTCGTTGAGGGAGGACGTACTTACCTCGGCTCTTAATCCGTTTCTTTGTCTAAGATTCATTTGCCTTGTTCTTGAATTATATCTACGAATTCTGCGGCATTGGTTTCTATGCGATGCACTATTCTATCCACCAATATATTCAGCCAATGAAAGAAGATAAAGGCAAACACGCCAACCATCAGTCCGGCGGCACTGGTAACCATCTTTTGATACAGTCCCCCTGATATTAAACCGATGCTGATATTATCTGCTAACGAGATGTTGTAAAAGATTTTTATAACACCCAAGATAGTTCCTATAAAGCCGAACAAAGGCGCAATACCCGCTACGATAGAAAGGAGGTTTAAGTTCCTTTCGAGTTTATAGACCTCTTGTTTGCCGACGGATTCCATGGCTTTCTCTATTTCTGCCATCGGTTTGCCCATTCTGTTTAATCCTTTTTCAATAACTTTTGCATCGGGGCTGGTAGAGGTACGACACATATCTTTGGCGGCATTGATATTCCCGCTCAAGATAAAGTTTTTGATGCTGCTCATAAAGCCGGCTTCTATCTTCCGTGCCTTCATGATGACGAATACCCGTTCGATGATTACATACACCGATATTAATGAAAGAAGAAGAATGGGAATCATGATCCACCCGCCTCTTGCGGCTAAATCCCATAAGTTTTCATCGGCAACGGCGGCTTTGGTTGCTACTTTTGCGAGGCTGTCTTGCGCTGCCGCTGTGGTTCCTACTGTTAATAAAATCGAATAAATCATAGTTATTATATTACTTGTATCATTAAATTATCAAGCCACAAAATTAACCTTTGTGATCACACCAAATTAATACTCTTTGCTTTTTTATAAACAACTAATTGTTAGTTTTTATTGTGTGCTTACCATATTAAATAACAAAGCCACGAAGTTCACGAAACACTATCTGCCTTTCGCGACCTTCGTGGCTGTAATCTCCTCCCCTACTCTACCTTGCCGAATAAGGTTTAGGGTCGCTTGGGTCGCCATCTTCCAAAGGACCGGAAGCGGTAACATAAAGATTAATATTTACATTTATCGGAAGGCTTTTAAACTTTACTTTTACACCCGCTCCTCCGCGAGTATAGTGCATTACCACAGGTAATACATCTGCCAAACACCAAGAACCTTTATAAAAATTAGCACCCGGAACGGCATCCACAATGGCAATACATTCACCCGAATGGTTCGTTTTCTTGACATCACGGATAACCCCCTTTCCAATCAGTTTAGAAGGTCCCGGCTTCAGTTTATTGGCTATAAATCCAGAACTTTGGAGGATAGGTAAATCATTCGTACAGGTATTTGCGACATAGATTCCTAATTGCTTCATCATATATTTAATATTCGCCAAATGTTGATTCGCAGCCGTCGTTTGTTTCAAGGCTTTCGCAGCGTTATACAACCCAATCTCTGTTTGTATGGCAGCGATAGTCGGAGAAGGCGTAGGATAATGCGAATTCCCATTCATCATACTAAAAACATTACCGATAAATTCAAAAAAGTCAGGGCGACTTAATCTTAAAAAGCCGAGGTTCACTTTATAAACATTCAATCCACTTACCGTCAGGGCATAGGCTAACAATATTTCGTCAGGCGAATATATTATCTTTTTTGCCTTCACCGGAGCGGCAGCCTTTGCCGCCTTTGCCGCGTACTTTCTTTCCATTTGTTGCGCTCTAAGTTGTTCTCCGGTAACTGCCGGAGGATTCGCTTTTGTTGCTACTTTTCTTGCCGTAGCTCTACGTTTCTGGGTTGCCGATTTTACTTTTGCCATTTTTAAATTTATTAAATAATTTTATGATTTATGATAAGATATTTTTTATAAAGGGGCGTTTACTCTTAATCCTTCATAAGGTTACAAAACCATTGATAAATCTGCATTTTCAGCTTGTCAGCATTAAAATATTTTTATAAAACACGATTCTAATTTTATCAAACCAACAACAAAAATTATAAAAGCCAAAACACAAATAACAATGGTAGAAACTAAAATAACAAAGGTAGAAACTAAAATAACAAAGGATGAAACTAAAATAACAAAGGATGAAACTAAAATTCTCCTCCTTGCGGAATCATTTCCCCTCCTTGCGAATTAAATTCCCCACCATGAAACTAAAATTCTCCTCCTTGCGGAATTAATTCCCCACCTTGCGGAATTAATTCCCCACCATTAAACTTTTATTCTCCTCCTTGTTTAATTTAGGTTCTACCATTGGAATTTCTGTTTTCCGTTTTCCAAAGTCTGTTTATGATGGTGTTATTAAAGAACAAGATTGGGTTTATTTTGGAGAAGGGAATAAAGG